>NZ_WUUU01000029.1 GCF_009831555.1 Halobacterium bonnevillei
GGGCCGCGGGTAGAACTCCTCGGCGACGGTGCGGACGCCCTGCACGAGTTCGTCGATGTAGGCGCGTTCGCCGTGGTCGTCGATGTAGCGTTCGGGCGTCTTGTTCGTGGACAGGATCATGTGCTCCGTGCGGAGCAGGCCGACGCCGTCGGCGCCGGTCGCGGCGGCGCGTTCGGCGGCCTCCGGGATGGAGACGTTGACCTTGACTTCGGTGGCGGTCATCGGCTTCACTGGGGTCTTCGGGCGCGCTTCCTCGATGGGCTGGCGTTCCTCCTCCGGCTCCGTGCGGCCCTCGGTGACGGTGCCGCGGTCGCCGTCCAGCGTGATGATCTGGTCGTCGTGGAGCGTGTCGGTGGCGTCGGACGCGCCGACGACGGCCGGACAGCCGAGTTCGCGGGAGACGATGGCCGCGTGGCTCGTCATCCCGCCCTCGTCCGTGACGATGCCGGCCGCGCGCTTCATCGCGGGCACCATGTCGGGCGTCGTCATCTCTGTGACGATGATGTCGCCCTCGCCGACCTTGTCGAGCTGGTCGAGTTTGGTGACGACGCG
This sequence comes from Halobacterium bonnevillei, assembly GCF_009831555.1. Lineage (GTDB taxonomy): Archaea > Halobacteriota > Halobacteria > Halobacteriales > Halobacteriaceae > Halobacterium > Halobacterium bonnevillei. The sequence continues at coordinate 553 of NZ_WUUU01000029.1, forward strand.
CGCCGGCCCGGACGCGATGCCGGGGCTGGCGCCGAGTCCCTTCACGAGTTCCTCGCCGCTTTCCTCGGTGGTTTCGGTCATGTCTTCGTCCTCGTTGATGGTGGTGATCGGGCGGGACTGCAGCATGTAGATGTCGCCGTCCGTCATCGCCCATTCGACGTCCTGCGGTTCGCCGTAGTGGTCTTCGACGCGTTCCCCGATGGTGACGAGGGCTTTGATCTCCTCGTCGGAGAGCACGCGGCGTTCGCGGCGCTCGTCGGGGACCTCGCGTTCGACGGTCTCCCCGGTGTCCTCGTCGCGGACGTGCATCACTTTCTTGTCAGCGACGGCGACATCCTCGACTTCGCCGCTGTCCCGGTCGACGTGGTAGTTGTCCGGCGACACGGCCCCGGAGACGACGGCTTCGCCGAGCCCCCACGCCGCCTCGATGATGGCTTCGTGGGCGCCCGTCGAGGGGTGACTCGTGAACATCACGCCGGACTTCTCGGCGTCGACCATCTTCTGGACGACCACCGCGATGTCGACCTTGCGGTGTTCGAAGCCCTGTTCCTCGCGGTAGTAGATGGCGCGCTGCGTGAACAGGGACGCCCAGCAGCGCTTCACGCGGTCGATGAGGTCCTCGCGCGTGATGTTCAGGAACGTCTCCTGTTGACCGGCGAAACTCGCGTCCGGCAGGTCCTCGGCGGTCGCGGACGACCGAACTGCGACGAAGGCCGTCCCGTCGTCGAGTTCGTCGTACGACGAGAGGATGCCATCGCGGATTTCCTCGGGAAGTTCCGTGTTCAGAATGAGGTCCTTGGCGGCGGCTTCGGCGTCTGCGAGCGCGCCGGAATCCTCGGGGTCGACGTCGACCGCGTCGAACAGTTCGTCGTCGATACCCGCGTTCTCGATGAACCGCCGGTAGGTTCCGGCGGTCACGACGAAGCCCGGCGGGACGGGCAGCCCGGCGTCCGTGAGCTCGCCGAGCGACGCGCCCTTGCCGCCGACACTCTCGATGTCGTCGGCTCGTATGTCCTCCAGCCAGCGTACAGCCATGTGGCAGGTAAATACACCAGTAAGCCGCATAAGTAGATTGCGAACCCCTCTCCCGCAAGTATTTCCAAACTCGATTTCGAGTACAGATTTGCCCGAGGCTGGCGGTCGACGTCGCGGGTCGTCCGGGCGGAGGTTTTTAATCGCCGGCTTACATCCCCCCGGGCATGGACGCGAAACGCGCTGCCGTACACTCCAGCAAGTACTTCCTGATCACGACCCTGTTCGCGGTGGTGGGACTCGGGTTTGTCGCCGCGGGCGCCTACCTGAGCCAGCCGGTACTCGAAACGGAGACGCCGCAGGCGATGCTCTCCGCGCTGATCCCGGGGCTCGTGCTTGCGGTCGTCGGCCTCGCGGTCTACCGCTTCGGGAAGGCGTGGGCGCTGTACAAGACGCTGACCGCGGCCAACGAGGAAGCGCTCGCGGACACGTTCGACACCCAGCGCGTCAAAAGCGACATCGTCAGCGTCGTCGACGACCGGCTCTCGGACATGCAGACGGAACTGCAGTCCGCGAACCGCGAACTCAGGAAGCTCCGCGAGGACGAGCCCTACGACTTCTCGAATTCGAGTACGTCCGCGAGCAGGACTGAGTCGTCCGGGAGGACAGACAGCGAAAGCACGGCCGAGTCCACCGGGGGTTCCGAGTCGGTCGCATCCGAGACGGAGTTCGAACCCGCCGAACCGTCCACCGATTCGGGCGCCGAGAAGTAACGCGCGGGCGCCGACGAGCCCGCGTCTGCGGGCGTACGACCCGATCTGAGGGTTCACGCCCTGCTATGTGGGTTCAGGCTCAGCGTCTGCCCCAGGTCGCGTCCCGGTTCTGCATTCTCTGCTGCTTCCATTGCGCCGTCTCTGCCACTTCACTTTCCCACTCTCCGGTGCTTCCATTGCGCCCTCTCTGCTCTCGGCTCCCCTCTGGGCCTCAGGCTTCGAGGATGTCGTCGCTTTCCGCCGCGGGAACCCGGAAGGTGCCGTCGTGCGTCTCGACGGCCGTCCCGCCCACACGGGGTGCGTCGCCGTCGTTGACGCGAACGCGGACGCGCCCCGGTCGGTCGACGAAGTGCCCCTGCTCGAACACCATCTCGTCGTCGATGTCCCCGCCGAACGCATCGAAGTGGTCGAGGTACGCGCCGTCGCGCCGCTGGCGGTGCCGGTGACGGGGTCCTCCTCGACGCCCGCGCCCGGCACCCACGCGCGACCGTGGAGCGTCGCGTCGCCGTCCAGGGTGTCGAAGGAGAACGCGTAGACGCCCGTCGCGTCGACCTGCTCGGCGAGCGCTTCCACGGCGTCGAAGTCCGGATTGGCGGCGCCGAGGTCCGAGAGGTACGTCACCGGCGCGACGAGGAACGGCAGCCCCGTGGACGCCACCGCCAGCGGCAGGTCGTCGCTCGCGCCGCGCAGCGCCTCCTTTGACAGGCCGGTCGCGTCAGCGAGCGCTCTAGCGACGTCGCTCCGACCTCGGACGGCGTTCGTGGTCGATCCAGACCGTGCCGTCGGCAGTCACCTCGACGTCGAGCACGCCGACGTTCGTCTCCAGGGTGTGTTCGCCCGCGTCGATGCGGCCGTCGGCGAACAGGTGCGCGTGACTCGCGACGGTCGCGTGCCCGCAGAGGTCGATCTCGGTGGTCGGCGTGAAGTACCGGAGCCGCCGGTCGGCGTCCGCGCTCTCCCGCACGAACGCCGTCTCGCTGGCGCCCAGTTCCGCCGCCACGGCCTGCATCTGGTCGTCGGTCAACCCCTCCGCGTCGGGCACGACGCCCGCCGCGTTCCCCGCACACGGCTCGCCCGTGAACGCGTCCACGAGCAGCGCCCGCGTCTCTGTCATGCTCCCGCGTTCACGCTCCCTGGTGTTGCGTGTTTTCCTTCCCGGTGTGGGGTCGCCCGGTGTGGGGTCGCGGCACCCCCGGCCAGCGCGTTCTTCGCTCACTCGGCCAGCCAGCCGGCGAGGTCCGAGACGACGGCTTCGTCGACGCTCCCGGGTTCGAAGTACTCGTTCGGATTCGGCTCACCCTCGCCCGCGATGAACAGGTGGTTCAGGCTCTCGTAGCGGCGCGTGTAGTCGTCGCCGAGCGCGTCCCGCCACGCCGGAAAGTCCCGTTCGGGGCTGACCTGGTAGTCGCGGCCGCCCTGCAGAGCGTAGACGTCCGCGGACAGCGATTCCGCCGTTGCCACCGGTTCGTAGTCGGCGACGTCCCGCCAGAACGACGCGCCCCAGTCGAATCCGCCGTCCTCGTAGTCGCCGCTGGCGAGTCGCTGGGCGGTCGTCTCCGCCTGCTCGATGCGCTCGCGCTCCGCGTCCGTCGTCTCGCCGTCGAGTTGGGCGAGATACCGCAGTTGCTCCGGGACGAGTTCGTACAGCGGGCGCGAGGCCGCGGCCAGCAGGAACGCGTCCGCGCCGCCGTCCTTCTTGGCGATTTTCGGCGCTGCGTACGCACCGAGGCTGTGCCCGACGACGGCCGTCCGCGAGACGCCTGTCTCGTCGCGCAGGCGGCCGAGCGCGGTCAGTGCGTCGTCGACGACCAGCGCGTCGAACCCGAGGTCGGCGGTCGCCACGTCGCAGGCGTACGTGCGCTTGTCGTACCGCAGCACCGTCACCCCCTCGGTCGCCAACCCCCACGCGAGGTCCTTGAACGGCTTGTTCGGACCGATCGTCTCGTCGCGGTCGTTGGGTCCGGAGCCGTGCACGAGCACGACGCCCGCGTCCGAGCCGTCCGTCGGCGTCGTCAATACCGCGCCGAGGTCGCAGGCGGGCGACTGCAGCGACAACTCTCGCTCCTCGAAGGCGGACTGGTCGGCGTACCCGGGCGGCGAGTACGCTTGCTGGAGCGGCACGAACTGGAGACCTTCGATCGCCGTCCCGTCGAAGACGACCTGCACGCCGAGCACGCCGGCCTCGAACTGCGCCTGGACCACTACCCTGTCGTATCCGCCTACGGGGTCCCGGGTCGTCCCCGAAATCCCCTCGAAGCGCCCGAAGTCGCCGACCGTCTGCTCCCAGTCGGACTGTAGTCGAGACGCCGAATACTGGCTCCGGACGTTCGCCGAGAGCATCTCGAACGCCGTCTCGTACTCGCCGCCTCCGAGGCGCTGCACGAGTTTGATTGCCCGCTCGCGCTGGGCCGCCGGGTCGGTAGTCGTCTGTCGGGTCTCGGTTGCCGTCGTCTCGGTGGCTGTCACCTCGGCGGTCGTACCGGCCGTCGTCTCGTCGCTGGTCGTCGCTCCGTCGCTCCCACTGGAGCAGCCGGCGAGCGCGGCGATCGCCGTCGCGCCCGCGGACTGGAGAACGCGCCTTCGGGTCCGGCCGGACCGGTCGTCCAGTCGCTTCGGGGACATGTCTGGTGGATGGCGGTAGTCGGACTTGAAGGTTTCCAGAACCCGGATTCGGCAACGACGGTGACACGTTCCGCGACCTCGGCCCCGCCTGTAAACCGTTAAGTAGCGACGTGTGCGACTCCCAATACGCAATGAGCGACCTCCCGGACGAGTTCAAGTGCACTATCACCAACTGGGAGTACATCTACGGTCTCTGTCGCGACGTCAGCGACGAGGTCAAGGAGTCCGAGTTCGAGCCGGACGTCGTGGTCGCGCTGGCGCGCGGCGGCTGGTTCGCCGGTCGCTGCCTGTGTGACTTCCTCGGCCTCGACGACCTGACGAGCCTCAAGATGGAACACTACGTCGGCACCGCCGAGAAGTCCGGCGAACCCGAGATCCGGTACCCGATGCCCGAGGGCTCCGTCGAGGACAAGAACGTCCTCATCATCGACGACATCGCGGACACCGGCGGCTCCATCCAGCGAGCCCACGAGTACGTCCAGGACCGGTCGGCAAACGAGATCCGGACGGCCACCCTCCAGTTGCTGGGCACCAGCGAGTTCGACCCGAACTACGTCGGCGAGTACCTCGAGGACTGGACGTGGGTCGTCTACCCGTGGAACTTCATCGAGGACATGGTCGACCTGCTCTCCGGGGTCATGGAGAAAGACGACGACGGCCCGTACACGCGCGATGAGCTCCGGGACCTGCTGGCTTCCTACCACGGCATCGACCGAATCGGGATGGAGATCGCTCAGCCCGACCGGCTCGACGAAGTCCTCGAGGAGATGGTGCGCCGGGACGTCCTCGTGAAGGCGGGCAGCGACGAGTGGAAGCTCCGCGTCGATGCCTGACCCCGACGTCGACGCACTCCTCACGGCCTACCGACTGAAGGACGAGGGGCGGACCGGCTGGGAACTCCGGAACGTCGACGACCCCGAGTCCGTCGCCGGCCACTCCTGGGGCGTAGCGCTGTTGACACTCGCGTACGCCGGCGACGCGGGTGTGGACGCGGACCGCGCGCTCCGCCTCGCCGTCCTCCACGACGTCGGGGAGGCCGAACTCGGGGACGTACCGACGCGCGCCGACCCGAACCACCAGCCAGACGTGTCTCCCGAAGAGAAGGAGCGCCGTGAGCGACAGACGGTCGAGTCGCTGGCCGCGGCGCTCGGCGACGACCTCTTCGACGACTGGGACGCATACGAGCGCCGCGACTCCCCGGAAGCCCGGTTCGTGAAGGACATGGACCTCGTGGACATGTGCGTGCAGGCGCTGTACTACGAGCAGGAGCGCCGCTACGACGCCGACGCTGACGCCGCGTTCACCGAGTACGACCGCCTCGACGAGTTCTTCGCCACCGCGGACGGCAAATTCAGTACCGGGGTCGGCCGCGACCTCTACGAGCGCGTACGAGCGGTCTACGACGCCGAGAAACCCTGACGGCGGCTCGGTTCTCGGGCCAGCGGACTGGTGTCGCCGCCCGCGACGCGGAGCGCATCGTTTAGGTATGTCGCCCCACCACGTCGTCACATGATCGGCTTCATCGGTGGCTCGGGCATCTACGAGGCGCTCCCGCTGAACAACGTGAGCGAAGTGGAGGTGTCGACGCCGTTCGGCGACCCGAGCGCACCAGTGACGGTCGGCGAGTTCGGCGACACGGGGACCGAGGTGGCGTTCCTGCCGCGGCACGGCCCCGACCACCAGCGCTCCCCGACGAACCTCCCGTACAAGGCGAACATCTACGCGCTCAAGGAACTCGGCGTCGAGCGCATCCTCGCGTCGAACGCCGTCGGCAGCCTCAGGGAGGAGTTGCCGCCGCAGACGCTCGTGGTGCCGGACCAGATTTTCGACCGGACGAAACACCGCGACTCGACGTTCTTCGGCGACGGCATCGTCGTCCACCAGCCGTTCGCGGACCCCTACTGCCGGCACATGGTCGAACACCTCCACGAGGCCGCCAGCGAGGCGACGGACGCGAAGACCCAGGAGGGCGGCACGTACGTCTGCATCGAGGGCCCGCAGTACTCTACGCGCGCCGAGTCGGAGTTCTACAAGAGCCAGGGCTGGGACCTCGTCGGCATGACCGCCATCCCCGAGGCGAAACTCGCGCGGGAAGCGGAGATGTGTTACGCGACGGTGGCGGGTGTCACGGACTACGACGTCTGGAAGCAGGACAGCGAGGTCACCCTCGAGGAGGTCCTGGAGAACGCCGCGGAGAACGAGACGGCGATCAAGCGGACCGTCGAGCACGCCATCGAGACGCTGCCCGAGGAGCGAGACTGCGACTGCGGGCACGCCCTCGAGGGTACCGTCAACACGCCGACCGAGGCCGTCCCCGAGGACACGCGGGAGCGCGTGGACGCGCTCGTCGGCGACTACCTCTGAACGGGGCGACGACCACCGCTGTGCCGGGTAGCGACCAACTCTGGTGCTGTGCCGGGTAGCGACCATCTCTGATTGGAGCAGCGGCCGGTCGCTGAGTGAGTTGCTGCCGTCCGTGTCCCGGCAGCCGGTCTGCGCGACCCGGTCCAGTCCGCCCGCTCACAATCGCTGGTCGACCCGGGAGCGTTCGTTTCTGAGTACGAATATTATCGTAAGATTCGCCCCAACATACCCAAAATGTAAATACTACTCTCACGTTTGTAACACTGTACTATGGGGGAACACGCGGACGTCGAAGCGTTCTCGAACGAGCTCGCAGCACTGAAACGCGACGGGTGTAACGTCCTCGTCGTCAGCGACGCTGCGGGCCGCGGGCCAGCCTGCGAGCGACTGCTCGGCGCGCCCGAACTCGACCGCCGCCACGTGTTCCTCTCGACGTCATCGGACGTCTCCACCGTTCTCGACCGCCACAGCCCCCGTCGCACCGACGCTTCGACGCTCGGCGTCGTCGACGCCACCCCCGAACACGGGACGCGGTCGGCCGCCGCGGCGTCCGCGCAGTCGGACGGCGCGTTCTCCGGCACGCTGTCGTCCACGCACGGGGCGTGGTACGACCGCGTCGACGACTTCACCGACTTCGAAGCACTGACCGCCGCGACCAGGGACGCCCTCGACCGCGTCGGCGCGGACGCCGAGAGCCCCGGGGAGGTCAGGCTCTGCGTGGACAGCCTCGACCCGTTCTTCCAGGCTGCAGCGGCCGGCGACGTGACCGAGGAGGGGCTGTTCAGGTTCCTCCACATCCTGACGAGCGCCGTCCGCGAAGACGACGGCATGGGCCACTTCCACGTGTCAGCTGGGGCCGACGACGACCTGCTCGCCACGTTCGAACCGCTGTTCGGTGCGACGCTGTCCATCGACACGAGCAGCCCCGGGACGACACGCCAGCGCTGGACGCTCCACGAGTCCGGCCGCGTCACCGACTGGTTCGAGTTCTGAACGCGGTCGCTGCTCACCTCGAAGACCCCGTCGTTCGGCGAATAGCCGTTCGGCGAATAGTCAGTCGGCGGGCGCCGGCTCGGGGTCCTCCGCTTCGACGTTCTCGCACACCCAGAGGTCGCCGAACAGTTCGTCCTGTTCGAGCGTGAGCGCGCCGCGGTGCGCGAGGAACAGCAACGCCAGGAACGTCTGGACGCGCGACCCGCCGGCGCCCGCGATCTCCTCGTAGAGAACCTCCGTGCGGCCGCCGTCGTACTTGTCGTCGAGGACCTCGCGGACGTCCGCGATGGTGGCCTCGATGTCCTCCGCGTGGGCGTTCCCGAGCGCCTCCTCCGCGGTGGGTTCGTCGTCCATCCGGAACTCGTCCCCAGAGTGGTAGTCCAGTTCCTGGACGCCGCGCCGGAACCCGGTCGGGGAGTCGGAGGTGTCGTAGCTCCGGGACTCCTTCCACCACGACCCGCGCTCGGCGTCCCGGAGGTCCCGCACGAGCTCTTCGAGGGTCTCGGGGTTGCCGCGAGCGTGCTTGCGCTCCAGGCGGCGGTCCATCTCGTGTTCGAGCGCGTTCACGGGGTCGTAGGCCGGCTGTCCGTCCTCGTTCATCTCCGCGGGCGGCGCCTCCCAGGGCTCGCGGTCGAACTCGTCCTCCTCATCGGGTTCGTCCTCGCCGACGTCCAGCATCACGTCGCTTTTCATGCGCAGCAGGACGCTCGCGTAGAACAGCGCTCGGCCGGACGTCCGCAGGTCGGCCTCGTCGAGCGCTTCCAGGAACTTGTCCGTCACCGCGACGATGTCGATGTCCCACGGCTCGATTTCGCCGTTCTTCGCGAGCTGCACGAGCAACTCGACGGGTTCGACCTCGTCCTCCGGATCGGGTTCCGGTTCCGCGGGCGACTCCGCGATCAGTTCCGCCGCGGTGTCCGGCGTCTCGGTGTCGGTCGTCCCGCTGTCCGCGGCGCCGTCGTCACCACCGGCCTTGGTCGCACCGGCCGCGACGCCGCCGTCTGGTTCGGCGCTTTCGGCGTTATCTGCGCTCTCCACGTCCTGGTCGGCCCCGCCGCCTTCGCGTTCCGCCTTCCGCTCCTCGTGGCCCGTGATGTCCAACGGAATGTCGTCGTCAGTCACGCCCGCTCACCCCGGACCGGCAGCCAGGCTCAGTCATTCGCGACCGCCCCCTGCGCCGACAGGTCGATGCCCGTCACGACGCTGCGGTTGTCCTCCTGCATCGTCACGCCGATGGCGCGCTCCGAGCGGTCCAGCATCGCCGAGCGATGGCTGACCACGACGAACTGCGCGTCCCCCGCCAGTTCGTCCACGAGCTCGCCGACCCGGTCGGCGTTCACCGCGTCGAGGAACGCGTCCACTTCGTCCAGCGCGTAGAACGGCGCCGGGTTGTGCCGCTGGATGCCGAAGATGAACGCCAGCGCGGTCAGCGACTTCTCCCCGCCGCTCATCGCATCCAAACGCTGTACGGGCTTGTCCGCCGGCTGGGCCTTCATCGTCAGTCCGCCATCGAAGGGATCCTCGGGGTCCTCCAGTTCGAGTTCCCCGGTGCCCGCGGACAGCCGCGAGAAGATGCGCTGGAACTGGTCGTTGATGGCCTCGAAGGCGTCCATGAACGTCGACTTCTTCTGTTTGTCGTACGTGTCGATGCGCTCCTGGATGCCGTCGCGTTCCTCCACGAGCGTCCCGCGCTTGTCCTCGAGTTCCTCGAGGTCCGCCTCGACGTCGTCGTACTCCTCGATGGCCAGCATGTTCACCGGCTCCAGGGCCTCCATGCGGCGCTCGAGGCGCGCGACGTTCTGCTCGACCTCCGCGAGGTCCGGGACCTCCTCGGGGTCGTAGTCGCCGACCGCCTCCTCCAGGTCCTCGATCTCCTCGCTGAGCCGCGACTCGGCCTTCCGCAGGCTGTTCAGGCGATTCTCGACCTTCTCGACTTCGTTGGCTTGCTCGTCCCGGGCGTCCTTGGCCTCGCGCAGCTCGGTCTTGAGGTCCTCGCGTTCGCCTTTCAGTTCCGCGAGCTCCTCCTCGAGTTCCGCGACGGCGTCCTCCTTCTCGGCCAGCGTCTCCTGCTTGGCTTCGATGTCGTCCTCCAGCTCGCCGATTCGTTCCTCCTGCTCGGCCTTCCTGTTCTGCGCGGCCTCGATGTCGTCGTGGAGGTCCTCGACGGCGTCCTCGGCGTACTCCTTCTCCAGCTGGAGGCTGTTCAGTTCGCCGTCCACCTCGTCGACGCGGTCCTCGAGGTCAGAGATGGTCGCCTCGATGTCCTCTTTCTGTGCGGTGAGCTCCGGGATGCGGGAGTCCGCTAGTTCCGTCTCCAGGTCCTCGATGTCGGCGTTCAGCTCCGCGATGTCGTCCTGCTTGGCCGCGATGTCGGACTCGATGGCCTGCATCTCCTCGTCGACCTCCTCGCGTTCGGCCTGCAGTTCGTCGATGCGCTCTTCAAGTTCGTCGATGCGCTCTTCGGCGTCCTCGCGGTCGCTCTCGGCCTGCTCGATGTCGTTCTGGATGGACTGCACCTGCTCGCTGGCGTCCTGCCGTCGGTCGCGGGCGTCCTCCAGGCGGTCGTCGATTTCGCGGACGTCATCCCGGATGTCCGCGCGCTCGTCCTCGAGGCGCTGGATGCGCTCGGCCACCCGCTCCAGTTGGCCCTTGCCGGACTTCGAGAACGAGTACCGCGACCCCGACCGGCTCCCGCCGGTCATCGCGCCGGACTTCTCGATCAGTTCGCCGGACAGCGTCACCAGCCGGAAGTCCCCCATCAGGTCGCGGGCGGTCTCCATGTTCTCCACGACCAGGGTGTCCCCGAGGACGTACGAGAAGATGGGCGCGTACTGTTCGTCGAAGTCCACGAGGTTGTACGCGAAGTCCACGACGCCCGGGACGCCTGGCGCGCTCGGCAGCGACCGGTTCTGCATCTTCGTGATGGGGAGGAAGGTCGCGCGGCCGGCGTTGCGCTGTTTGAGGTACTCGATGCAGCGCTGGCCGACGCCGTCGTCGTCCACCACGACGTTCGCCAGGCGGCCGCCGGCCGCCGTCTCGCAGGCGGTCGCGTACTGCTCGCCGACGCCGCCCAGTTGGGCGACCGTACCGTGAACGCCGTCGACGTCGCTGTTCAGAATCGTCGACACCGCCTTCCCGTAGGAGCTATCGCCGGACTGGTCGGCCTGCGCCTCCAGGCGCGCGTACTCCTCCTGGGCCGCCGAGAGGTCGTCCTCCACGTCGTCCAGGTCGTCCTGGCGCTCGCGCTTCTCCTGCTTGAGGTCCTCGACGACGTCGACGATCTGCTCGCGGTTGCGCTTGGCTTTCGTCAGTTCGTCCGCTAAGTCCTCGAGTTCCGCGTCCAGTTCCGGCAGCCGGTCGCGGGCCGCCGAGAGGTCGTCTTTCGCGTCCTCGACGGCCTTCGAGCGGCGCTTTGCCTCGTCCAGCAGGCGGTCCTGCTCGCGCTGGAGGTCGTTGCGCTCGCTCTTCGCGGCCTCCAGTTGCTCTTTCTTCTCCGCGAGGTCGGCTTTCAGTTCGTCGAACTCCGTGTCCACGGACTCGATCTCTTCCTGGACGTCCGCCAGTTCGACTTCCCGCTCCTGGATGTCCGCCTTCACGGACGCCTTCTCCACTTTCAGGTCCTTGATGTCGCCCTCAAGTTCCTCTATCTGCTCCTGCTTGCGGTCGATCTCCACGAACGACTGGCGGCGCTCGTTCTCCGCGTCCTCGATGCGATCCTCGCAGGCCTCGACCTTGTCCTCGAGCCGCGAGATGTCGCCCTTGATCTCCTCCATCTCGCGCTTGATGGCGAGCTGTTCGTCCTCGCCCTTCCGCTCGATCTCCGCGTTCAGGTCCTCCAGGTCCTCCTCGAGGCGCAACACGACGCCGCGTCGGTCGTCGAGTTCCTCCTGTAGCTCCGCGAGTTCGTCCTCGCGCTCGGCGATGTCCCCGCGGGTCGCGTCGAGGTCCTCGCGCTTCTCCTCGAGTTCGGCGGCCTTCGCGTAGCTCTCGTACTCCTGTTTCTCCTCGCGGAGCCCCTTGTACTCGAGTGCGGTCTCCCGCTCGTCCTGTAGTTGGTCCAGCCGCTCGCGCTTCTCCTCGATGCGGAGGTCGGCCTCGTTGATGCGCTCCTCGACGACCTCCAGTTCCTCGAACGCGTCGGCCTTCTTCGCGTCGAACTCCGCGCGCCCGCGATTTCGTCGATGATCTCGCGGCGCTCGCCCGCCGTCATGTTGATGATGCCGGTGACGTCGCCCTGCATCACGACGTTGTATCCCTCCGGCGCGACGCCCGCTTGCGCGAGTAAGTCCCGGATGTCCGAGAGGTTCACCGAGCGGCCGTTCAGGTAGTAGTACGAGTAGTAGTTGTCGTCCGTGCGCTTCACGCGGCGCTTCACCGTGATGGTGTCGACGTCGCCGACCTTGTCGGAGCCGGCGGCGGCCTCCACCTGCGAGCGCGACAGCGCGCCCTCGGCGTTGTTCAACACGACTTCCACGCTCGCCTCCCGCGGGCCCGTGGTTTCGTCGTCGCCCTCGTGGCTCGGATTGTAGATGAGGTCAGTGAGTTTCTCCGCCCGCATCCCCGACGTGCGGGCCAGACCCAGCGCGAACAGCACGGCGTCGATGATGTTCGACTTCCCGGAGCCGTTCGGTCCGCTGATGGTCGTGAAATCCTCGTAGAACGGTATCCTCGTGGTACCTGCGAAACTCTTGAAGTTCTCGAGGACGATTTCCTCTATGTACATGGGGGGCGGGGAGTCCGGTTACGCGACGATGATGTCGTCGATCTCCGACTCGTCGTTGTCGTCCCCGTCACTGCCCGCACTCTTAGTCGCTTCGCCTCCCTCCGCGGCGGCGTCGTCGGCGGCTTCTCCGACCGGCCGCTCGTGGGCTTCCCGGAGTTCCTCGGTGCTCGGCGAGTGGTCGAGTTCCTCCTCCAGCATCCGGATGCGTTCGCTGGCGTCGACCAGTTCCTCGGTCAGTCCGCGCACGGTCGCTTCCAGTTCCTCGACGCGCCCCTTGAGTTCCGCGACGCGCTCGCTGTCCTCAGTCATGGCTTGTGAACGGGGCGCGAGGCGTATAAGTCTGGGTCGGACGAGCGTCAGACACTCGCCGCCTGCGGTCGCGTACGCGGTCACTCGCGGACGTACAGGGACGCGACGAGCGCCGCGAGGCCGGCGAGTCGGAACACCTGTTCGACGATTTCGACGAGCAGTCTCGGCGTGACGTGGACCGAGTCCCCCAGCGCCGGCCGGACGACCGTTCCCCACCCGAGTGCGACCACGGTGGGCGCGACGAGTAGCAACAGCAGTCCGGCGCCGAACAGCAGCATCGACCGGTCGCCGTGCTGGCGGTACGCGACGAACGACTTCCCGGCGAGGAACAGCGTCGCCAGTAGTCCGAGCAAACCGAGTCCGGAGTTCACCCAGACGAGCGTCTGGTGCGTGCTCATTTGACGTCCCTCCAGAGCGCGCGCAGGCGTTCGGCGGCCTCGTCGCGGTCCGCGTAGTCGACGGTGGCCTGGAAGCCGTCCGGGGTGACGCGGACGGCGAGGCGTTCGAGGCGCGCGCGGTACTCGGCGTAGTGGTTGCCGTCGTCGTCGGTGCGCGTGACTTCCGTGAGGAAGCCCGCGTCCTGGAGGTCCGCGATGCGATCGTAGACGGTCGATTCCGCGGCGTCGATTTCCGCGGCGACTGTGGGCGCTGTCATGGGTTCGGTCGTCGTGGCGATGAGGATGGCGCGCGCGTACTCGTCCCCGAGCAACGCGAGGGCGTCGTCGGGCGGCGGTGCATCGCTCACGGCCGTCGTTTCAATCGCGCTACCTAAAAGCGCTGGCCGCAGTCTGCGAGTCGCGGAACGCGCCACCGGGCGCCGCGGCGCGTCGCGCCGCGAGCGCCGGACGTTCGCGGGCACGCAGACGTAATGCTTTCATCACCGTGCCCCGAACCCGGATGCAATGAGCCAGCAAGTCCAGGAGCGGGACCTCGCGGCCGTCATCGGCCTGGAGGTCCACGTGCAACTCGAGACGGACACCAAGATCTTCTGTGGGTGTTCGACGGACACGGGGGACGCGGAGCCGAACACCCACACGTGTCCGGTCTGTCTCGGCCTGCCGGGCGCGCTCCCGGTGTTGAACGAGGGCGCGGTGGAGGCCGCGGTCAAACTCGGGAAGGCCATCGACGCCGACATCCCCGAGCGCACGCGCTTCCACCGGAAGAACTACTTCTACCCCGACCTCCCGAAGGGCTTCCAGATCACGCAGTACGACGCGCCGGTCTGCCAGGACGGCCACCTCGACGTCGCCGTCGAGGACGAGCGCCGCACGATCGGCATCGAGCGCGCGCACCTCGAGGAGGACCCGGGAAGCCTCCAGCACGTCGGCGGCAGCATCGACACGGCCGACTACACGCTCGTGGACTACAACCGCGCGGGCACGCCGCTGATGGAAATCGTCACGCGCCCGGACTTCCGGGACGCCGACGAGGTGCGGGCGTTCCTCGCGAAACTCACTGACGTCCTCGAATATCTCGGAATCTTCGACGCTGAGCGCGACGGCAGCCTGCGCGTGGACGCGAACATCTCGATGGTCGACGCCGATGAAGTGGGGTCCGGCGGCGAGGTCAGCGACGACGTGCTCGAGACAGCGAACCGCACGGAAGTGAAGAACATCTCCAGTCACAAGGCCGCCGAGAAAGCCCTCGCCTACGAGATCACACGCCAGCGAAACCAGATCCAGCGCGGCCGCGAGGTCGAACAGGAGACCCGCCACTGGGACGAGGCCCGCGGCATCACCGTCTCGATGCGCTCGAAGGAGGAGGAGAAGGACTACCGGTACTTCCGGGAGGCGGACATTCCGCCGCTGGAGGTCTCGGACTGGAAAGCGAAGATTCCGATTCCGGAACTCCCGGACGCGCGCCGCGTGCGCTTCCGCGAGGAATACGACCTCGGCGCCGAAACGGCGTCGAAGCTCACGTCGCGGAAGGCGGTCGCGGACCTCTTCGAGGAGATGGCCGACGAGTACGACTCCGGCCTCGCGGCGACGTGGGTCGCGGACAACATCCTCGGCGAACTGAACTACCGCGACCTCGACGTGAGCGACGTCGCGGAGCGCTTCGACGAGTTCGAGCGCCTCATCGAGCTCGTCGCCGAGGACGAGATCACCGCGAAGAACGCCGAGGAAGTCGTCCTCCGGCAGCTGCTCGACGAGGGCCGCAACCCCGACGAAATCGTCGAACGCGAGGCCCTCGGGAAAACGACTGGCGGGGCGGTCGAAGCAGCCGTCGAGGACGCAATCGAGGAGAACCCCGACGCAGTCGAGGACTACCACGCGGGCGAGGGCGGCGCGCTGAACTTCCTCGTCGGGCAGGTGATGCAGAAGACCGGCGGGAGCGCCGACCCCGGCCAGGTCAACGAACTGCTGCGCGACGCACTCGAGTAGCCGGTCGGCTCGGTTTCGACGCGGACCGCCACGTCTTTCTATCGCGTCACGAGACCGACCAGTATGCGCTACGAACTCCGCGAGGAACTGCCGACCGTCCAGCAGTTCCAGGCGTTGCGCGACGCCGCGGGCATGTCCGAACGGTCCCGGGAGGGCGTCGAGCGCGGGCTCCCGAACTCCGTCTACGGCGTCACGGTCGTCGAGGTGTCCAGCGGCGACGTCGTCGGGATGGCACGCATCGTCGGAGACGGAGGCTCCGTCTACCACATCTGCGACATGGCCGTCCACCCGGACCACCAGCGCCGGGGACTCGGCTCCCGGATGATGGACGCGATTATGGCGTACGTCGCGGAGCACGCGCCCGAGAACGCGTACGTGAACCTGATGGCGGACGTCGACGGGTTCTACGAGCAGTGGGGGTTCGAGGAGACGCGCCCCGCGTCGAAGGGGATGTTCTACCGGGCAACGTAGGCCGCCCTCACCGCCGGGGGCCGTCAGAGCTCGGTGTCGATGGCGTCGTGGTCGATGACGTACAGCACGCCCAACAGCGCGAGCGACCCGCCGGCGACGACGAGCACGCCAGTGTGAAACAGGCTGCCGTCCGCGGCGGAGGCGGTGCCGAGTCCGTTGACCAGGAGAGACGCTCCGAGCGCGATATTCCCGAGGCCGGCGAGCAGTCCCCAGCGGACGCCGTCAACGACGCCGGCTGCGAAGAACAGCACGCCGGCGACGGCGAGCAACCCCATCTGGACGCCGAGGAGGAGTGGCGGCACGCCGCTGACGACGAGCGCGCCGACGGCAGCCACGAGCAGCGCTGCACCGAGCCACTGGGTCAACGAGCGTTGATTCACGATAGCGTCTTCACCAGTCGCTGTCATAGTAGTACGGACTCCGTGTCGCACTGCGCTGGGCCGAACCGTCGCGACCGGGAGACATCGGGTCGCGTATTCCCACACCCCGTTCCGGGGCTCCTACACAACGCCTCGGGCCGGGGGCTCCTACACAACGCCTCGGGCCGGGGGCTCCTACGCAATACTTCGGGCGGGGGACTCCTACACATCGACTCGCGAGCACGAGCGCGGCGTACGCACGCGCCTTGTCCCCGTGCTTGCTGGCGGTTTTCGCTCCCGAAATCTTTACCCACGGTTGTAGCGTAGCACCTCCAACGACCACCGCTGCCGGTGGAGGTACACCGTGGAACTCATCGTCACTGAGAAGAACAACGCCGCGCGACGCATCGCCGACATCCTCTCGGAGGGTGGCGCAACCACCAGTACGACCGCTGGGGTGAACGTCTACGAGTGGGGCGGCCGCCGCTGCATCGGGCTGTCGGGGCACGTCGTCGGGATGGACTTCCCGCCGGAGTACTCCGACTGGCGGGACGTCGAACCCGCCGAACTCGTGCACGCCGACGTCGTGAAGGAGCCGACTCAGGAGGACATCGTGAACGCCCTCCAGCGGCTCGCCCGCGAGGCCGACAACGTCGTGATCGCGACTGACTACGACCGCGAGGGCGAACTCATCGGGAAGGAGGCGTACGAACTCGTCCGCGAGGTCAACGACGAGGTGCCCGTCCAGCGGGTGCGCTTCTCATCCATCACGGAGAACGAGGTGCGGTCGGCGTTCGCGGACCCCGACGACATCGACTTCGACCTGGCTGCCGCGGGGGAAGCCCGCCAGATCATCGACCTCGTCTGGGGCGCGGCGCTGACGCGGTTCCTGTCGCTGTCCGCGCGCCAGATGGGCGAGGACTTCATCTCCGTCGGCCGCGTGCAGTCGCCGACGCTGAAGCTCATCGTCGACAAGGAGCGCGAGATCGAGGCCTTCGAGCCCGACGACTACTGGGAGCTGTTCGCGGACCTCGAGAAGAACAGCACCGAATTCGAGGCGCAGTACTTCTACGAGGACGAGGACGGCAACGAGGCCGAGCGCGTCTGGAACGAGGACGACGCGGAAGCCGCCTTCGAGACGCTGCGGGAGGCCGGCGAGGCCGTCGTCCAGTCGGTGTCGCGGCGCACCCGTAGCGACGACCCGCCCGCGCCGTTCAACACCACGCAGTTCATCCGTGCGGCGGGGTCGCTGGGGTACTCCGCGGGGCGCGCGATGAGCATCGCGGAGGACCTCTACACGGCCGGCTACATCACGTACCCGCGGACGGACAACACCGTCTACCCCGACGACCTGGACGAGCGCGAACTGCTCGGCGAGTTCGCGAACACGGTGTTTGGCGACGACGCCGAGTCGCTGCTCGACCAGGACAGCCTGTCGCCGACGGAAGGAGACGAGGAGACGACCGACCACCCGCCGATCCATCCGACGCCGGACTTCCCGGATCGGAACAAGCTCTCCGAGGACGAGTGGGAGGTGTACGAACTCGTCGTGCGGCGGTTCTTCGCGACGGTCGCGGAGAACGCCGTCTGGGAGCACCTCCGCGTGGTCGCGGACGCCGACGGCGAATCCCTGAAGGCCAACGGGAAGCGCCTCGTGAAGGCGGGCTACCACGAGGTCTACCCGTACTTCAACACGAGCGAGAACTTCGTCCCGGACGTCGACGAGGGCGACGAACTCGCGCTCTCCGACGCCCGCCTGGAAGCCAAACAGACCCAGCCGCCGCGCCGATACGGGCAGAGCCGCCTCATCGAGACGATGGAGTCGATGGGCATCGGCACGAAGTCCACGCGCCACAACACCCTCGAGAAGCTCTACGACCGCGGGTACATCGAGGGCGACCCGCCGCGGCCGACGACGCTCGCGAAGGCGGTGGTGGAGGCCGCCGAGGAGTACGCGGACCTCGTTGTGAGCGAGCAGATGACCAGCGAACTGGAGGCGGACATGACCGCCATCGCGGACGGCGGGAAGACGCTCGCGGAGGTGACCGAGGAGTCCCGCGAGATGCTCGACCGCGTGTTCGACGAACTCACCGACTCCCGCAACGAGATCGGCGAGCACCTCCGGGACAGCCTGAAAGCGGACAAAACTCTGGGCCCGTGTCCGGACTGCGGGGACACGCTGCTCGTGCGGCGGTCCCGCACGGGGTCGTACTTCGTGGGCTGTGACGGCTACCCCGAGTGTCGGTTTACGCTGCCGCTGCCGTCGACTGGCGAACCGCTCGTCCTCGAGGAGACGTGCGACGAGCACGACCTCCACGAGGTGAAGATGCTCGCCGGCCGGGATACGTTCGTCCACGGCTGCCCGCTGTGCGCCGCGGAGGAAGCCGACGAGAGCGAGGACCGCGTCATCGGCGCGTGTCCCGACTGCGGTGACGAGGAGGGCGGCGAACTCGCAATCAAGCAGCTCCAGACGGGGAGTCGGCTCGTCGGGTGTACTCGCTACCCGGACTGCGAGTACTCGCTGCCATTGCCGCGCCGCGGCGACATCGAGGTGACCGACGAGTACTGCGACGAGCACGATCTCCCGGAACTCGTCGTGCGCGACGAGGGCGAAGACGAGCCGTGGGAACTCGGCTGCCCCATCTGCAACTACGAGGAGTACCAGCAACGACAGCGCCAGCGCGGCCTCGAAGCGCTGAACGGCATCGGCCCGGCGACCGCCGAGAAACTCGAGGCGGCGGGCGTCGAGACGGTCGGCGACATGGCGTCCGCGGACGCGGAAGCGCTCGCGGAGGAGGTGTCGGGCGTCAGCGAGGAGAACGTCCGCGAGTGGCAGGCGCAGGCGGACTGAACGCGCGAACCTTGCGGCTGATGGGCAGGTCGGTGGCGGTGGTCAGATTTCTCTGATATCGGTGCTCCCGCAGGCCGGACAGTTCGGGCGCCGGCGCTCGTACTCGGCCGTGCAGACGCCGCAGACGAACGTCGTGGTCGAGTCGGTGGTGAGGCGTCGAAGGAGCCGGTCGAGAGACCTCATGCTAGATAATAACACGCAATGCTAGGGAAAATAGATTCCGGACCGGCTGACTACCGCTGACACGGCAGCCCAGGGCCGCTGGACGAAGATGGTGTGGTGGAGGCAACGTAGTGCGGCGAAGCGAGTAAGTGCCCGCCCGCGTAAGTCTCGAGTGTGCGTCTCGACGACTACATCGAGGGACTCCAGCCGGACGAGGCCGCCGAGCGGCGGCGCCTCGCCGACGAGAAGTCCTACGAGATCCTGGACTACCTCGACGACGTCGAGTCGGGCATCGAGTCCGCGGTGCAGGGCGACTCGCTGGTCGGCGCGACGGCGCCCTCCGTGTTCGTCGGGCGGTCGTCGTACCCGAACGTCTCCGCGGGCATCCTCTCGCCGGTGGCGGGGGACGCCGACCCGGAGGAGTTCGCGACGAGCGGCGAGTGGTACCAGCGCGGCCTCGACATCGGCAACGTCCTCCAGTACCGGACCGGCCTGCTGAACTCGCGGCGCGCCGCGAACGTGAACGTCCACGACGTCTGGGACGGGTTCGTCGGCACACAGCGCGAGGTGGCGATGGCCGACCGGCCCGTGGACGTCGAAATCGGGCTCTCGGACACCCCCGACTTCGACCCGTCTGAGTACACGAACCCGGTCGCGAACGCGCCGTCGGGCCCGAACGCCACCGCGGAGTCCGCGGACCTCACGGAGAACCCCCACGTGCCGCGGTACGTCGAGAAGACCCTGGAGGACGACGACTGGGCGGCGGAGGGCGCGATGACGTACCTCTACCGCCGTGGCCTGGACGTCTACGAGATCAATCGCGTGCTCTCGGTGGGCGCGCTCGGGCAGTCCGAGCACCGCCGCCTCGTCCCGACGCGGTGGTCGATCACGGCCGTCGACGACACCGTCGGCCAGTTCCTCCGCGGGAAGATCCGGGACAACCCGAGCGTGAACCAGGTGACAGTCCACGTCAACGAGTACATGGGCAACCGCTACTGGGTGGTGCTGGCGCCCGGCCAGTGGGAGTACGAACTCGTGGAGATGAAGGCGCCGGGCAGCATCTGGAACCCGGACCCCAACGACGACATCTGGATGGGGTCGGCCAGCGAGGGGTACGAGGGCCGCACGGGGTACGTCGACGAGACGGCGGGCGCGTACTACGCCGCGCGCCTGGGCGTGCTGGAACATCTCGATAGCGTCGGCCGGCAGGCGAAAGCCCTCGTTCTCCGGGAGGTCAGCGACGACTACTGGGCTCCCGTCGGCGTCTGGCAGGTCCGGGAGAGCGTCCGGAACGCCTTCGACACCGAACCCGGGCAGGCGGAGTCGTTCCACGGCGCGGTCCGCGAGGTGTCCGACCACCTTCCCGTGTCACTCGCCGACCTCCGGCGGAAGTCAAGCATGGTCTCGGGCGTGCAAAGCGACCTCTCCGAGTGGGGCTGAGCGTCGCTCACGGCCAGGGTTCCGACCCTCGTGGGGTCGTGATACTTATCATGTCGGTTTGCGTACTGTCGGGTATGCCGGTCCTCGCAGCCAGCGGCCTCCCTGGTCTGATGGAACTCGCGGTGATTGTCGCGATGTTCGTGCTCCTGGCGGGAGTCGTGTACGCGGCCGTCGTTCTCGGCCGCGAAGTGGTGGGGTCGTCCAGCGCCGACGACGCCGATCGGGTGGCGGAACTCGAAGCCAGAGTCGACGAACTGGAGTCGAAACTCGCTGAGAGGGAGTTCAACGACGACCCCTGACCATCGCGTGGGTTCGCGCCCGCTGTCGCAACCGTTGGGCGCCCGTGGAACTCGGGTTCCCCGGTGCCGGAGCCCGTGTCTTTTTCGCCGCCGCCCACTAATCCGGAGTCATGAGTTCGGACACTGCCGGCCGGCCGCGACTGCGCGCGGTCCTCGTCGCCTTCGGTCTCGCCCTCCTCGGTTTCGTGCTCGTGTTGCCCGCTGGCTTCGTCGTCTCGGGCGTCTACACCGCCGCCTTCGGCGCAGAAGTCGACGACGTCGCCGCGCTCGGCATCTCGATGATCGCGCTGCAGGGAATCGCGTTCCCGGTGACCGCGTGGCTGTACGTGCGCCGACGCGGCCTGTCGTGGGAGTACATCCCCGTCGCGGCGCCGGACCTCCGCGACATCGCGTACGTGGTCGGCGGGTTCGTGTTCGCGTTCGTCGCCGCGAACGTCATCGGCGGGGCGCTCATCACGGTGTTCTCCACTGAACCCGCACAGAACACGGGTGCGACCACCGCGCTGGCGAACCCGGAGATCATCCCGTACCTGGCCGTCCTCCAGATCCTGCTCATCGGCCCGGGCGAGGAACTGCTGTTCCGGGGGGTCATCCAGACCCGGCTGCGGGAACAGTTCGGCGCGTGGCCGTCCATCCTGCTGGCGTCGGCCGCGTTCGCGCCGCTGCACATCTTCGCGCTGTCGGGCGGCCCCGCCGCGGCCGCCATCACGATCAGCATCCTGTTCGTGCCGAGCATCGTGTTCGGGTACCTCTACGAGAAACGACAGAACCTCGCGGTCCCCGCGCTCGCCCACGGGTTCTACAACGCGACGCTGTTCGGACTGATGTACGTCGTCGTGAAGTACGCGCCGGAGACGGCGTCGGAGGCGGCGGCGCTACTCGGTGTCTGAGGATCGGCGACTTCGGTCGACTGCCAGGAATGCTGCGGTTGTGTAGTCGCCTGCCCGCAATCCCTGCGGCGGAGCCAGCCAGAGTACCCGGGGACGGGGGTTACAGCCACCCGTCCGGGAGTTCGTCTTCGTGGCCCGTCAGTAGCTCCAGGAGCGGCCGGATTTCGTCGAAGTTCGGCCCCGTCGTCACCTGGTGGTGCTCGCGGTTCCACTCGATGAACCCGTCGTCGGCGAGTTTGGGGAGGTGGACGTGGTGCATCGACACCAGTTGTTCGACGGCGTCGTTGTCCTCGCTGGACCCGGGAACGACGACGGGCGTGTCGTCCTGGGGGTTGTGTTCGAGCAGCGACAGTAGTAGTGACCGTCGCTGAACGTTCGCCAGCACGTCCAACACGTCGTCGAAATGGACTTCCTCCCTCGAGTCCTGCATGTTCGATACAGGGTCCAGAAGTGTATAATTACACAACACTTTCCGCCTGCGAGTTCTTTTGATTAATCGGGTGACAAACAACCGGGGACGCACTGGCTGGTGAGTCGCCAGTTTCACACGGACCGGCTCGGGCCACACCACTTGGGGCCGCTACTGCGGGCTAGTTTAGCCCACGAGGCGGGGGTGATTGGCCCGCCCTCTACCGACTGCCACTCCGACGGGAGCGCCGCCGGATACGTCTGGCAGTCGAACGGCAACGCTCCGGTCACGCCTGCCAGTCGAATGACTCGTTGTCGCACTCGTCGCCGCCGTCCGCCACCGCCGGTTCGCCGCTCACGTCGCCCGCCGAGCCGCCCGCGGCGTCGGTGAC
>NZ_WUUU01000030.1 GCF_009831555.1 Halobacterium bonnevillei
GGGCGGCGCCGTCGCGTTCCTCGCCGTCGTCGTCGTATTCTACGCGCCGCGGCCCGAGTTCTACGCGGCGTTCGGCGAGCCGACGCGACTGCCGGGCGTGCTGACCGCCGGGACGGCTGGCGCGTGGGCGGAGTTCTGGGGGACCTGGGGGACCGCGGGCAGTGTCTCCCGGGACCACAGCTACATCGCGTTCCTCACGGACGCGCTGCGGACGCTGAGCGCCGCCTCGCTGATGCTCGTCGTCGCGGCCGTCTTCGGGTTCCTCGCGGAGCGGTACGTCGCCGACGACCCCCGCGACTTCGTGCTGTTCGCGGGCTACTGGGGCGTCGCGTCTATCGTGGTCTATCCCGCGATTACGGACATCTCCGGCCACTGGTCGGTCGTTCACGCCGTCGTCCCGCTGGCGATTCCGGCGGCGGTGGGCCTGCGACTGGTGGTCGAACGCGGGTGGTCGGCGTTCACCGACGACGACTACGTGAGCGTCGCGCTCGCCGCCATCGTGTTGCTGGCCGCCGCCGGCCAGATGGGCGCGGTCACCGCCGAGACGTCGTTTCTGATGCCACAGGAGGACGACAACGAACTCGTGCAGTACGGCCAGCCCGCGAGTGACATGCAGGACACGCTGGCCAACGTCGAACGAGTCGCAGCGGCTACCGAGGGCACGGACGTGCTGTACTACGGGGACCACTTCTACGCGCACGGGGAGCCCACGGGTGGTGAAGCCGTCGAACCGAGCGACGTCTCCGACACGAACTGGTTCCACCGCCTCCCGCTGCCGTGGTACACGGGACGCGCCGACGCGGCGACTGACTCGACGCTCAAACTGACCGCCGGGACGGCGACGGGGGAGAACCAGTCGCCGTCCGTCGAGGACACCGACGCACCGGTCGTCATCACGCGCGCGAAACACTACACGGACGTCGCGGGGTACCTGGAGCCGCGGGGCTACGAGAGCTGGACGTACGAGCTGACGTCCTCGAACACGGTCTTCGTGATATTCGTCGACAGCAACGCCTCCGGCTACAAACAGCCGTGAAGACGCGGGCGACCACCCGCAGTGGAATCACCCGCGTCGACGGACCGAGGGAGGGGTCGAACGCCGCCGAGGTACCACGAACGTGAACACTCCACCGGGTAGTTCGGCAATTCTTATACAGGAGTAGGCGGAACGGACGGGTAATGACGCTGCCCGTACCCGGAGCGACAATCGGGGTGGTCGGCGGCGGCCAGCTCGGCCGGATGCTCGCGGAGGCCGCCAGCCCCCTCGGCGTCGACGTGGTCGTCCTGGACCCGACGCCGGACGCCCCCGCGTGCCCGCCTGCGGCCGACCAGCTCGTGGCCGGCTTCGACGACGAGGACGCGATCAGCGACCTCGCCGAGCGCGCTGACGTCCTCACGTACGAAATCGAACTCGCCGACCCGGACGTCCTCGAGTCCGTCGGTGCGGATGCGGGAGTCCCGGTCCACCCGTCGCCGGACACCCTCCGGACGATCCAGGACAAACTCGTGCAGAACCGGGCGTTCGCCGACGCCGGCGTCCCAGTCCCGGACTTCCGCGCCGTGGACGGCGAGGCCGACCTCGAAGCCGCGTTCGACGACCTCGGTCAGCCGTTGATGCTGAAAGCACGGACCGGCGGCTACGACGGCCGCGGGAACGCACCAGTCGAGTCGGCCGCGGACGCCCGCGAGACGTTCGGCGACCTGGACGGCTACGTCGCGGAGGAACTCGTGGACTTCGAGCGCGAACTCTCGGTCATCGCCGTCAGCGGCGACGGAGACGCGGCGACGTTCCCCGTCACCGAGAACGTCCACGAGGCGGAGATTCTGCGCGAATCGGTCGTGCCCGCGCGCACGAGCGACGAAGTACGGAAGCGAGCGACTGAGGTCGCGACGGACGTCCTCGAGGCGCTCGACGGCCGGGGCGTGTTCGGTATTGAACTGTTCGAGCGCGCGTCGCCACGCGACGCGGACGGGTCGACCGGGCGGAGCCCGGGAGACGGCGATGGTCGCGTGCTCGTGAACGAAGTCGCGCCCCGGCCGCACAACTCCGGCCACTACACAATCGAGGGCTGTCACGCGTCCCAGTTCGAGCAGCACGTCCGCGCGCTCTGCGGGCTCCCGCTGGGGGACACGACGCTCCGCGCGCCGACCGTGATGGCGAACGTGCTCGGCGACCCGGATGCCGAGACCCGCCCGGCGGTCCTCGACGGCGTCCCCAGCGCGCTCCGCGACGACCGGATCTCCCTGCACTGGTACGGGAAACGCGAAGTGCGGCCGCTCCGGAAGATGGGGCACGTGACCGCCGTCGGCGACAACCGCGGCGAACTGCTGCTCCGTGCCCGCGCCGCCCGGGACGCGCTCTCGTTCCGCGAGTCGACCGACGACCACGACCAACCGGACTCCACGCAACCATGACCACAGTAGCCGACCTCGTCGACCTGTTCGAATCGGAAGCAACGCACGACCGCCCCAGCGAGGAGACGCCGGACGTCGGCATCGTCATGGGCAGCGACAGCGACCTCGACGTGATGGCCGGCGCCCACGAGGCGCTCACCGACCTCGGATTCGAGGAGGTGACGGACTACGACGACGCCCCCGCCGGGTACTCCTTCGAGTCCTGGGTCGTCTCCGCGCACCGCACGCCCGACCTCATGTACGCGTACGCCGAGACGGCCGCCGACCGCGGCGTCGACGTCATCATCGCGGGCGCCGGCGGGAAGTCCGCGGACCTCCCGAACATGACCGCGTCGCTGGCGTACCCGATTCCCGTGGTCGGCGTCCCCGTCCAGGAGAAGTCCGTCGACTCCGTCATCGGGATGCCGAAAGGCGCACCCATCACCGCCGTGGACGCCGGAAAGTCCTACAACGCGGGGCTGTCCGCCGCACAGTTCCTCGCGACCGACGACCCCGAACTCGCCGCGGAACTGCAGGCACTCCACGACAAACAACGCGACGGCGTCGCGGACGTCTCACTCGCCCTCCACGAGCGCGGCACCCCCGGATTTCGCGCCTCGCGCGACTGAACCGCTACCGCCGGTCGCCCGGACGGACGGAGTGGCCCTCGTACGTCCGATTTCGGGCGCCTGAGGGCTTGGAAGCATAAATCAACGTTTATGGGCGTGCGGTTCAAACCCCCGCACGTCACGGAGATAATTGTATGAATCCATGGATCGCCATCGGTATGCTGGCAGTCGTGGGCGTGCTCATCCCGCTCGGGATGATGGCCGTCTCAGCACTCCTGCGGCCCAGTGTACCTGAACAAGGGAAACGCGCCACCTACGAGAGTGGTGAGATTCCGACGGGGGACGCACGCATCCAGTTCAACATCCAGTACTACATGGTTGCGCTGCTGTTCGTCGTCTTCGACATCGAGACCGTCCTCATCTTCCCGTGGACCGTCATCTACCAGGACGCCGTCCAGTCCGCCGGCCTGACGAGAGCACTGCTGCCGATGCTCGTCTTCATCGGCGTGCTCGTCGTCGGCCTCGCGTGGGCGTGGCGCAAGGGCGCCGTCCGGTGGGTGCGGACACCACGGCACGGAGGGAAACCACATGAGCAGTGACCAACCAAGAGACAGTATTACGGGGAGCAGCGACCCGCTGACGTCGACTCGCGACGCCCGCATCGGCGAGGGCGTCGACAACCGGTTCAACTCGAAGCTTCGCGAGGCGTTCGGCTCGACGCCGTTCATCCTCACGAAGTTCGACAAGTTCATGAACTGGGTTCGCGGGTCCAGCATGTTCATGCTGCAGTTCGGTATCGCTTGCTGCAGCATCGAGATGATGCACACGTACGCGGTGAAACACGACCTCGACCGGTTCGGTTCGGGCGTCCCGCGCGCGTCGCCGCGGCAGGCGGACGTGATGATCGTTCCGGGGACGATCGTCTCGAAGTTCGCGCCGCGCATGAAGCGCGTCTACGACCAGATGCCGGAGCCGAAGTTCGTCGTCAACATGGGGAACTGTTCGACGTCCGGCGGCCCCTTCCAGGAGGGCTACAACGTCGTGAAGGGCGCCGAGGAAGTCATCCCCGTGGACATCCACGTTCCGGGCTGTCCGCCCCGGCCGGAGGCGCTCGTCTACGGCGTCGCCAAACTCCAGGAACGGGTCGCCAACGGCGAGTCTTCGCCGGTGACGGTCAAGCCCTACGAACTCGAGGAGTTCGGCGACCTCGACCGCGACGAGATGGTCGAGAAGCTCTCCGAGGACATCGACGAGGAGACCCTCGTCATGCGCTACAACTGGGCTGATTCGCCATGAGCACGTACGACGAACCGGAGACCCAGCTCCCGACGACCGAGGACGGCGACGTCGACGAGGACGCCATCGCGGACCTCCTCGGCGACCACGTCCTCGACCGGGAGACGCACGGGAACGCCGAAGCGTACGTCGTGCGCGCGGACGCCGTCCAGGACGTCCTCTCGACGCTGAAGGACGACGCCGGGTTCGACCACCTGTCCTGCGTGTCCGCCCAGGAGTACGACGACCGCTTCGAGAGCATCTACCACCTGAAGCAGTACGAGGACCCGACCAACGAGGTCAGCGTCGTCGTTCCGACGCCGCGGGACGAACCGGTCAGCGAGACGGCCGAACCGGTGTTCCGCACGGCCGACTGGCACGAACGCGAGGCCTACGACCTCGTCGGCGTCCAGTACGACGGCCACCCGAACCTCGAGCGCATCCTCCTCCCCGACACCTGGCAGGGCCACCCGCTCGGGAAGGACTACAACAAGGATAAGCCCCAGATTGTGACGTTCGAGGAGAACAAGAACCCGCTGGAGGACCACGCCCGCGGCGGCGAGGACTCGGACACGATGTTCCTCAACATCGGTCCCCACCACCCCGCCACACACGGCGTCCTCCACGTCGAGACAGTCCTCGACGGCGAACAGGTCGCGGACGTCAACCCCGACATCGGCTACCTCCACCGCTGCGAGGAGCAGATGGCCGAGAAGGGCACGTACCGCTACCAGATCATGCCCTACCCGGACCGCTGGGACTACGGGCCGGGCGGCATCATCAACGAGTGGGCGTACGCCCGCACCGCCGAGGACCTCGCGGACATCGACGTGCCGGAGTACGCGCAGGTCATCCGCACGATGTCCGCGGAGATGTGTCGCATCGCGTGCCACCTGCTGGCCACGGGGACGTTCTGTCTGGACATCTACGGCGACTTCACGGCCATCTTCATGTACGCGATGCGGGACCGCGAGATCGTCCAGAACCTCCTCGAGGACCTCACGGGCCAGCGGATGATGTTCAACTACCTGCGCCTCGGCGGCGTGGTGTGGGACATCCCCGAGCCCCGCGAGGAGTACTTCGAGAAGTGCCGGGACTTCCTCGACGACCTCCCGGAGAAACTCGACGAGTACCACGACCTCATCTCGGAGAACGAGATCCTCCAGTCGCGGACCGTCGACACCGGCCACCTCGACCCGGAGATCGCGAAGAACTACGGTGCAACGGGGCCCGTCGCTCGCGGCTCCGGCATCGACTACGACCTCCGCCGCGACGACCCCTACGGCTACTACGACGAACTCGACTGGGACGTCATCACGGAGGACGGCTGCGACAACTACGCCCGCCTGCTCGTCCGCATGCGGGAGATCGAGGAGTCCGCGCGCATCATCGAACAGTGCGTCGACCTCCTCGAGGACTGGCCGGAGGACGATCGCGAGATCCAGTCCAACGTCCCGCGCACGCTGAAGCCCGACGAGGGCGCCGAGACCTACCGCGCCGTCGAGGGCGCGAAGGGCGAACTCGGCATCTACATCCGGTCGGACGGCACCGAGAAGCCCGCGCGGTTCAAGATCCGCAGCCCCGCGTTCTCCAACCTCTCGGCGCTCCAGGAGATGTCCACCGGCGAGTACGTGCCGGACCTCGTCGCCACCCTGGGCAGCCTCGACGTGATTCTCGGGGAGGTGGACCGATAGATGGCGACGCCGACCCCACTCCCCGACACCATCCAGCGCAACATCGGCGTCGACGGGTTCGGGGGCGAACTGCTGTCGATGTTCCTCGCGGCGTTCCTCATCGGGAACATCATGCTCGCGATGACGGGCGTCGCCGGGCCGTGGGCGAAACGCAAGATCACGGCGGCGTTCACCGACCGCATCGCCGTCAACCGCGTCGGCCCGTTCGGCCTGCTCATCATCGTGGCTGACGCCGTCCGCCTGCTCTCGAAGGAACTCATCGTGCCCGAGGGCGCCGACCGCCCCGCGTTCGACCTCGCGCCGATCGTGCTCGCGGGCTCCGCGATGCTCGCGTTCGCCGTCATCCCGATGGGCAACGGCATCCAGCTCGCCGACCCCGAGACAGGGCTGGTGTTCGTGTTCGCGATCGCGTCCATCGCGAGCCTCGGCCTCCTGATGGGCGGCTACGCGTCGAACAACAAGTACAGCCTCATGGGCGGCCTCCGCGCCGTCGCGCAGAACATCGCCTACGAGATTCCGCTCGTCGTCACCGCGGCGTCCGTCGTGCTGTTCACGGGCTCGCTGCAGCTGAGCGAGATCGTCGCCATCCAGCAGAACACGACGCTCGCGAACGTCGCCGGCATCCGGATTCCGGCGTGGTTCGCGTTCGTCAACCCGTTCGCGTTCGTGCTGTTCGTCGTGGCGAACCTCGCGGAAGTCGGGCGGAACCCGTTCGACACGCCCGAAGCGCCGACTGAGATCGTCGGCGGCTACCAGACGGAGTACTCCTCCGTGTACTTCGTGCTGTTCTACCTCGGCGAGTTCCTCCACATCTTCCTCGGCGGCGCGATCATCGCGACGCTGTTCCTCGGCGGGCCAGCCGGGCCGTTCCTGCCCGGGTTCGTCTGGTTCGTCATCAAGATCTGGGCGGTGTTCCTGTTCACGCAGTGGTGCCGGTCCGCGGTACCCCGCGTGCGCA
Source organism: Halobacterium bonnevillei (assembly GCF_009831555.1). Taxonomy (GTDB): domain Archaea; phylum Halobacteriota; class Halobacteria; order Halobacteriales; family Halobacteriaceae; genus Halobacterium; species Halobacterium bonnevillei. Next base: position 6,891 of record NZ_WUUU01000030.1, read on the forward strand.
TCGACCAGCTCATCGAGATCGGCTGGAAGGGCATGCTCGTGCTCTCCTTTGCCAATCTCGTGTTGACCGCGGCAATCCTCGGGGTGACCGGACTATGATCGGAATCCTGAAATCGATGGCAACGACGATGAAACACGCCCTCGACGGTGAGACGTTCACCGTCGAATACCCGGACGAAGCGCCGGAAGTCAGTCCGCGCTTCCGCGGGGTGCACAAGTTCAGCCAGGAACGCTGTATCTGGTGTCGGCAGTGCGAGAACGTCTGCCCGAACGACACCATCCAGATTGTCACGGACAAGCAGCGCAACGGCGAACAGTACAACCTCCACGTCGGCCAGTGCATCTACTGTCGGCTCTGCGAGGAGGTCTGTCCGGTGGACGCGATTCTCCTGACGGAGAACTTCGAGTTCACCGGGGACACGAAACACGACCTCGTGTTCAACAAAGAACAGTTGAAGAACGTGCCGTGGTACAACGACCTCGACCCGTTGGCGTCCCGCGAACCGGACCGTGGTTCCTGGGTCGGCGAAGGCGAAGGCGAGGTAGACTACCAGTAACTCGATGCGCCCGTCTCGAAACCTACAAAGGGCGTATTTCCGAACCACAAGGTGACTGAAATGACGTACGAAATAATCGCGTTCGGGCTGTTCGCACTGGTCACAGTAGCGGCCAGTCTGGGCGCTGTACTGGTGCGGGACGTGTGGCACTCCGCGCTCCTGCTCGGCGGCTCTCTGTTGAGTTTCGCCGTGCACTACGTGATGCTTCAGGCGGAGTTCGTCGCCGCGATGCAGATACTCGTCTACGTCGGCGGCGTTCTCATCCTCATCACGTTCGCGGTGATGCTCACTCGTCAAACGAGAGGTACAGGGGAGGTGACTAACGCATGACGACGCGTCCACGACTACGGGACCCATCGACGTTCGTGCCCGGTATCGTCGCGGTGGCGTTGTTCGTCGTGCTCTCGGCCGTGTTCCTGAACGCCGGGTTCGGGAGCGCTGTCGGGTTCGGCGGCGACGTGAACATCACGGCGACCATCGGGTACGCGCTCATGGGGCTGCTGGACGTCGCCGGCGACAGCGCCGTCGCCAGCGAGGGGTTCCTCGCGGCGTTCATCATCGTCGCGTTCCTGCTGGACGCGGCGCTGGAGGGGTCCGTGCTGCTCGCGACTCGCGACACCGAGGGAGGTGACGGCGAGTAATGGCGGTCGCCGTCGAGTACTACCTCCTGCTGTCCGCGGCCGTGTTCTGCACGGGCGTCTTCGGCATTCTGACCCGCGAGAACGCACTGATGTTCCTCATCAGCGTCGAGCTGATGTTGAACTCGGCGAACATCAACCTGGTCGCGTTCTCGCACTTCTACGGCAACGCCACCGGCCAGGTGTTCAGCCTGTTCGTGATCGCGCTGGCCGCCGCCGAGGTCGCCGTCGGCCTCGGTATCATTCTCGTGTTGTACCGCAACTTCGACGACGTCGACGTGACCAACGCTACGACGATGAGGTGGTAAGATGGCAGGAGCATTCGACTTCACGGCTGCTGTGCCGCTGTTGCCGTTCGCCGCGTTCCTGATCGCGCTGCTCGTCGGCCACTTCGCGCCCCGGTTGCTGCCGAAAGGCGGCGCGATTCCGGGCATCCTCGCGACCGCCGGGTCGCTGCTGCTCTCCGCGTGGCTGGCGCTCACCGTGAGCCAGGGGACCTACCACACTGAGACCATCTACACGTGGGTCGTCGGCCAGAACACGTTCGACCTGCACTTCGGCGTGCTCGTCGACCCGCTGTCGGCGATGATGCTGGTCATCGTCTCGCTGGTCGCGTTCCTCGTGCACGTGTTCAGCCTCGGCTACATGAACGACGAGGGCGAGACCGGCCTGCCGCGGTACTACGCCGGCCTCGGCCTGTTCACGTTCTCGATGCTGGCGTTCGTCGTCGCGGACAACCTCCTGATGGCGTTCATGTTCTTCGAGCTGGTGGGCCTCTGTTCGTACCTGCTCATCGGCTTCCACTTCCGGGAGGCAGGCCCGCCGAGCGCAGCGAAGAAGGCGTTCCTCGTGACGCGGTTCGGGGACTACTTCTTCCTCATCGGCGTCGTCGGCGTGCTCGCGACGTTCGGTACGTCGCGGTTCCTCGCCGTCTCCGAAGGCGTCGAGAGCTTCCCGCACCTCGCCGAGCAGGCGCTGCTCGCCGCCCAGGGCGAGGGCGCGACGCCCGAACACGTCGCGGGCTTCCTCGACGTCGTCGGGTTCGAGCCACAGACGTGGTTCGCGATTCTGGGGCTGCTGATTCTCGGCGGCGTCATCGGGAAGTCCGCGCAGTTCCCGCTGCACACGTGGCTGCCGGACGCGATGGAAGGCCCGACGCCAGTCTCCGCGCTCATCCACGCCGCGACGATGGTGGCGGCCGGCGTCTACCTCGTCGCGCGCATGTACGGCTTCTACGCGCTGCTCCCGACCGTCCTCGCCATCATCGCGCTGGTCGGCGGGTTCACCGCGCTGTTCGCCGCGACGATGGGCGTCGTAAAGGACGAACTCAAGCAGGTGCTGGCGTACTCCACCATCAGCCAGTACGGCTACATGATGCTGGGGCTCGGTGCGGGCGGCTACATCGCCGCGACCTTCCACCTGATGACCCACGCGTTCTTCAAGGCGCTGCTGTTCCTCGGCGCCGGGTCGGTCATCATCGCGATGCACCACAACGAGGACATGTGGGACATGGGCGGCCTCAAGGAGAAGATGCCCGTGACCTACTACACGTTCCTCTCCGGGAGCCTCGCGCTGGCCGGCATCGTGCCGTTCGCCGGCTTCTGGAGCAAGGACGAAGTGCTGTACGAGGCGCTCATCTACGGGTCCGGCGAGAGCCCGATTCTGCTCGCCGGCTACGCGATGGGGCTGCTCGCCGTGTTCTTCACGGGCTTCTACACGTTCCGGATGGTGTTCCTCACCTTCCACGGCGACGCCCGCACTGACACCGCCGAATCGCCGCACGGCGTCGGCTGGAACGTGAAGTTCCCGCTCGTCGTGCTCGGCGTGCTCGCGGCCACGGTCGGCCTCATCAACATGACGCCGGTCGCGAAACTCACGGGTGAACACATCGAGTTCCTCAAGGACTGGCTCGCCGGTCCACAGGGGTCGGCGTACGCGAACATCGGCTACGAGCACTACCACCACCTGCTCGTCGACTTCGCGGGCTACGGCGCCAACGAGAGCCTCGGTGTGCTCGTGCCCGCCGCTGTCTCCCTGGGCCTCGCGCTCGCCGGCGCCGGCCTCGCGTGGCGGCTCTACAGCGTTCCCGAACCCGTCGAGCACACGGAGAAGCTCGGCGGCATCAAGACCGTCCTGTACAACAACTACTACCAGGACGAATACCAGGTGTGGCTCGCAGAGGGCGTGACGCTGCCGCTCGCTCGCGCCGCCGACACCTTCGACCAGGGCATCATCGACGGCGTCGTCAACGGCGTCAGCAGTGTCAGCCTGTTCGCGGGCGGTCGCATCAAGCGCATCCAGGACGGCATCGTCACGCACTACGCCGCCCTGTTGACGCTGAGTCTCGTCGCACTCCTGGTGGCCTTCGGCCTCCTCGGGGGGTGGTTCTGAATGTTGATTGAAGCACTCATCGCAGTCACGTTCGTCTCGGCGGTCGCCGTGATGCTCGCGCCCGACAAGATAGCGGGCAAACTGGCGTTCGCCCTCAGCCTGCTCCCCGTCGCGGGGAGCCTCTGGATGTTCGGACAGTACGACGCGTCGGGCAACGCCCTCTTCGAAGCGGGCACCCTCGCGTTCGAAACGACCGCGAAGTGGATCACGGTCGGGCCGTACGCGCTCAACTGGCACGTCGGCGTCGACGGCATCAGCATGCCGCTGGTCGTCCTGTCGACGGTCCTGACGTCGCTGGCCATCCTGAGCGCGTGGACGCCCATCCAGGAGCGCCAGAGCCAGTTCTACTCGCTGATGCTGTTCATGCTGGCCAGCCTCCTGGGCGTGTTCACCGCACTGGACTTCTTCGTGTGGTTCGTGTTCTGGGAGTTCGTGCTCGTCCCGATGTACTTCCTCATCGGCATCTGGGGCGGCCCGCGGCGGAAGTACGCCGCGATCAAGTTCTTCGTGTACACGAACGTCGCGAGCCTCGTGATGTTCATCGGGTTCGTCGCGCTCGTGTTCGCGCTGGACGTCAACTCCTTCGACATGATCGCCGTGACGTCCGCGCTGGCCAACGACAGCTTCGCGACCACGTACGGCCTCGGCGCCGAGACCCTGAAGGTCGTCGCGTTCTTCGCGATGTTCTTCGGGTTCGCAGTGAAGGTGCCGACGGTCCCCCTGCACACGTGGCTGCCGGACGCCCACGTGCAGGCCCCGACGCCAGCGTCCGTCATGCTGGCGGGCGTCCTCCTGAAGATGGGGACGTACGCGATGCTCCGGTTCAACTTCACGATGCTCCCGGGCGTCGCGCGGGACTACGCGGTTCTCATCGCCATCTTCGCCGTGGTGTCGGTCATCTACGGCGCGATGCTGGCGCTCGCCCAGCAGGACCTCAAGCGCATCGTCGCGTACTCCTCGGTGTCGTCGATGGGGTACGTCATCCTCGGACTGGTCGCGTACAACGTCTACGGCCTCGGCGGCGCGACGTTCCAGATGGTCGCCCACGGCCTCATCTCGGGGCTGATGTTCATGTGCGTCGGCGTCATCTACAACGTCGCCCACACCCGCATGGTCGGCGACCTCTCCGGCATCGCGGACAAGATGCCGGTCACCGCCGCGGTGTTCGTCGCCGCGGCGTTCGGCTACATGGGACTGCCGCTGATGGCCGGGTTCGCTGGTGAAGTGTTCATCTTCATCGGCGGGTTCCAGGCGACGTTCCCGTACGCCCAGCTGTTCACGGCGGTGGCGATGTTCGGCATCGTCGTTGTCGCGGGCTACCTGCTGTTCGCGATGCAGCGCGTCCTCTTCGGGCCGTTCAGCGCGGACACCGACTACGACATCGTGCCCGCGGCGAGCCACGACACGTTCGCAATCGTCGTGCTCGTGTTGCTCGTCATCGTGCTCGGGACGGCCCCCGAGGTGTTCTATGGAATGATTCAGGACGCGGTCAACCCGATGGTGGACTCGTTCCCGGAGGCAACCGCCGTCCTCACCGGAGGTGAGCTCTGATGGTGGAGCTGCCACCGCTGACGCCCCAGATCGTCCTGGGCGTGACCGCGATCGTGCTGTTCGGCGTCGACATCGTCGCGCCGAACACCCGCAAGAACGGGCTGCTTGCGGGCATCAGCGCCGCCGGTACATCCCTCGCCGCCGCGACAGCCGTGTGGTTCCTCGCGGCCGGCACCGGCGACTTCCGGTTCGTGCAGTTCGACGGCGCGCTGGTCGTCGACGCGCTCAGCCTGTTCTTCGCGTTCATCGTCGGCAGCGTCGCCACGCTCGTCGTGGTGGCGAGCTACGACTACGTGCGGGAGGAAGACCACCTCGCGGAGTTCTACTCCCTGGTCATCCTGGCCGCCACCGGCATGACGCTGATGGCGTCCGCGAACAGCCTCGTGACGGTGTTCGTCGCGCTGGAACTGGCGAGCCTGCCGTCGTACGCACTCGTCGCGTTCCTGAAGACGAACCGCGGCAGCGTCGAAGCCGGCCTGAAGTACTTCCTCATCGGCGCGCTGTCCTCGGCCGTGATGGCGTACGGCATCAGCCTCATCTACGCCACCACCGGCACGCTCCTGCTGGACGACATCGCGGCGGCCGTCACCGGCACCGAACTCGGTGGCGTGCTCGGCCTCGGCATCGTGATGCTCGCCGGCGGATTCGCGTTCAAGACGGCGTCCGTGCCGTTCCACTTCTGGGCGCCGGAGGCCTACGAGGGCGCGCCAGCGCCGATCAGCGCGTTCCTCTCGTCGGCGTCGAAGGCCGCCGGCTTCGCGGTCGCGTTCCGCGTGTTCACCACGGCGTTCCCGCTGGACGCGGTCGCTGCGACCGCCGTCGACTGGTCGCTGCTGTTCGTCGTGCTGGCCGTCGTCACGATGACGCTCGGGAACTTCGCCGCGGCCACCCAGGACACCGTCAAGCGGATGCTCGCGTACTCGTCCATCGGGCACGCGGGCTACGTCCTGATGGGGCTGGCCGCTCTGCAGAGCGGCGCGACGGACGCGAACTCGTTCGTGCTCGGCGCGTCGATGACCCACCTGCTGGTCTACGGCTTCATGAACACGGGCGCGTTCCTGTTCGTCGCGCTCGCCGAGTACTGGGACGTCGGCCGGACGTTCGAGGACTACAACGGCCTGGCGACCCGCGCCCCGGTGGCGTGCGTCGCGATGACCGTGTTCATGTTCAGCCTCGCCGGTCTCCCGGTGGGCGGCGGGTTCCTCTCGAAGTACCTGCTGTTCGCGGGGACCGTGCAGGCCGGCTTCGCGTGGCTGGCCGCCGTCGCGGCGATCAACAGCGCGCTGTCGCTGTACTACTACTCGCGCGTCGTGAAGGCCATCTGGATCGAGGACCCGAGCGACGACCTGACGCTGCGCGGAACGCCGACGGGCCTCTACACGGCCGTCATCGCCGCGGGCGTCGCGACGGTCGTCCTCCTGGTGGCGTTCGACCCGGTCGCGCAGACCGCGATCCACGCCGCCGAGGTCCTGTTCGCGCTGTAAGCGAACAGGCCCGCTGACGCGGTTCAACCGACTATTAACCGTTCGTTCGAGGATGTAGATTCTTCCGGCGCGCGTCGCGTCTCGGCTTCAGGAGTACCAACAGCCAGGAGCCGCCCTGGCCGTGGGGAATCGCCCCGGACACCTCAGACGGGGCTGACCGGCGGGTCCGCGTTCGCTACGACGGCGTCGGCCTTCCCGACGACGAAATCCCGGAGGACGAGCGTGTCCAGCCCCATCGCGGAGAAGTCCGTCAGCGACTCCGTCGACGGCCTCCGGAGTCGCTTGTTCAGCTTGCAGTTGAGCGCGACGCCGCCCGCGAACGCGAGGGTGGTCGTCTCCATCCGGTCCACCGACAGCCGCGGCGCTCACAGTCGTCCAGCGCTTCGAGGACAGCGACGCTTATGCACAGGATAATATTGGACGCCGAGGGCGGACCGCTGGGGCATGAGCAGCGACACACCGACCCGGCGGCGGTTTCTCTCCCGAACTGTCGTCGTCGCGAGTGCGCTCGCCACCGCGGGATGTCTGACTGGCGGCCCGGGCGACAGCGACGATCGAGCGTCAGGGACGACTGCTGACAATGCAAACGGGAACACCGCGGTACACTCGGAACCGAGCGGGGAGACGTCCACAGACACCGGCGACACGACCACGGAGCGTCCCCCGACCGTCTCGTTCGAGGCGCCGCACGGCGCCACGATCGAGGCGACGTCGTACGGCAGCGGAGCGTGCGGCGTCGTACTGGTCCCCCAGGTCAACGTGGAACGGGGAAGCTGGCAGCCCCAGGGGGAGATGCTCGCGGAGATGGGGCACCTGGCGCTCGCTATCGACGAGGACCCCGAGGACAGGGCAGCGTCCGTCCGCGGCGCCATCCAGTATCTCCGACAGCAGCAGTCCGTTTCGAGCATCGTCCTCGTCGGCGCAAGTACTGGCGGCGAAGCCGTCCTGGTCGCGAACGCTGAGACGGACGCCACCGTCGACGGAACGATCACGCTCTCGGCTGCCGGCGGCGCCGACCACGCGTCGGAGCTCCAGGGGCGGTCGCTGTTCGTGGTCAGCGAAGACGACGAAGACCGGTTCGTTCGAATCGCCCGGGAACTCCACCGGGGCGCGCCAGAACCGAAGGAGCTGGTGGAGTACGGCGGGGATGCACACGGGCAGGGACTGTTCGACTCGGAGCACGGCGGCGGCCTGCGAAACCGGGTTCGGACGTTCACCGCCGAGGTCTGTGCGGACTGACAGCGAAACCGGTCCGTCAAGCACTCGATACTACGGCCGGGCCACCACCCGTCACGAAGCTGCGGAGCAATCAGCCGGACGCGGTCGGATACGCACAACCACGCGCCCCCACCGGGAACGACTGACAGCGGTACCTTTTAGCCGACCCAGTAGGTATCACGGGCGTACAATGGTTTCTCGGTTAGTTCTCGGCTGTGGCACGACCGGCCACGCGCTCGTCGAGGACCTGACCGAGCGCCGCGGCGAACTGTTCGTCTTGGACGGCGACGAGAGCCGCGTCGAGTCGCTTCGCAACGAGAAAGTCGCCGCGGAAGTCGGCGACGTGACCGACCCGGACGCGATCCGAGGGGCGGAGCGCGACGCAGACGTGGTCGTCGTGGCAGGGGACCGGGCCGACGTGAACGCGCTCGCGGTCGAAGCCGCCCGCGAGGTCTACCCTGCTGCAAAGCTGCTCGCGTTCGTCGGGTTCGAGGCGACCCTCGCGGACCGAGCGACCATCGACTCGCTGGCGGACGCCGTCGTCGACCCGGGTTCGGCGGTGCTAACCCACGTCGACGAAGTTGCGGCGTCCGGAACGTCCGCGAAACTACAGGCGCTCCGGCGAACCCTGGAGGGTATCTCGGGGACGCTCGGCGTCTTCATGCACGACAACCCGGACCCCGACGCGATTGCAGCGGGCGTCGGCCTGGCGCGCATCGCCGAGGAGTTCGGCGTCGACACGGAGGTGTGTTACTTCGGGGAGATCTCCCACCAGGAGAACCGCGCGTTCGTCAACCTCCTTGAGCTGGACGTGCGCAACGTCACCGTCGACGAGGAGTTCGCCTTCGACGCCTACGCGCTCGTCGACCACTCCGCGCCGGGCGTCAACGACCAGCTCCCGCCCGACACTGACGTAGACATCATCGTCGACCACCACCCACTGAAGGACGACGTAAACGCCGACTTCGTGGACGTCCGCGACCAGCTGGGCGCCGCAAGCACCATCCTCGTGGAGTACATCCGCGGGTACGGGCTGGACTTGGACGAACCGATCGCGACGGCACTCCTGTACGGCATCCGCGTGGACACCAAGGACTTCGCGCGCGAGATCACGACCGACGACTTCGAGGCCGGCGCGTGGCTGGTGTCGCGCGCGGACACGGACGTCCTCGAACGCATCGAGAGCCCGTCCATCAACGCGGACACCCTCGACACCATCTCGCGAGCCATCACCAACCGGGAACTGGACGGCTCTGTGCTGGCGTCCTGTGTCGGCGCAATCGCCGACCGGGACACCCTCGCGCAGGCCGCCGACCGCCTCCTCGCGATGCGCGGCGTCTCCGTGACGTTCGTCTACGGCTACACCGAGGGCACAATCTACGCGTCCGCGCGCTCCCGCGGCAGCGACGTCGACCTCGGCGAAGTCCTGCGGTCTGCGTTCGGCGACCTCGGCAGCGCCGGCGGCCACCACGACATGGCCGGCGCGCAACTCCCGCTGGGCCTCTTCGACGAGATCGGCGCCGAAGCGGAAGGCACGCTCACGGAGATGGTCGAGGACGTCGTCGCCACCCGATTCTTCGAGGAAATCCGGAACTGAGCGACTGCGACCAGCGGACTCCCGGACTGCACAGAGCGACCGCCGCTCGCTACAACGTTGCCTCGCGTTGCTCGGCCACGCTGCTCGCACATCCCGCGGACTCGCTCCGCTCGTCGCGCTTCGCTCGGCCACGCTCGGTGCGTTTTTGCCGGTCCGTACGCTACGGGTAGTACGATGGATTCGGCGCTCGACCTCAACGGGGCCAAACCGACGGTCGAAGACTACATGACGCGGGACGTGGCGACGGTGTCGCCGGACGACACAGTGCGGGACGTCGCGACGCGCATCTCGGAGAGCGAACACAACGGCTTCCCGGTGACGGACGGGCGACGCGTCGAGGGGTTCGTCTCGGCGCGCGACCTCCTGCTGGCGGCGCCGAACGAGCTCGTTTTCAAGGTGATGAGCGACGACCTCATCGTCGCGCACCCGGACATGAAGGTGACCGACGCCGCGCGAGTCATCCTGCGCTCGGGCATCCAGAAACTCCCCGTCGTCGACGACGCCGGCAACCTCGTGGGCATCATCTCGAACTCGGACGTCATCCGCTCCCAGATCGAGCGCGCGACCCCGGAGAAAGTCGGGAAACTCAAGCGCACGCTGGAGACGATTCACGGCATCGAAGCCCGCGAGGAACGGCGCACGGTCCCGCTCGCTAACCTCGTGCCCACGCAGGGGAAGGTGTACGCGGACGAACTGGAGGGGCGCCGCTACGAACTCGAACACGGCCTCGCCGAACCGCTGGTCGTCATCGACAACAGCGGCTCGGACGACGGCGCGAACCTCCTGCTCGCGGACGGCCACCACCGCGTGATGGCGGCCGAACGCGCGGGCATCGAGGAGATGGACGCGTACGTCATCGTGCTGGAGCGCCGCGTCGACCTCGGGATGGCGCGCACCGCCGAGAAGGAAGGCCTCGAATCGATCACCGACATCAACGTCGTGGACTACGCCCACCACCCGCTCGTGGAGACCGTCGAGCGCCTGCAGTAACGGCTGCGAGCGAAGCGGCCGTCAGGTCGTCTCCACCGTGAAGTCCTCGTGGACGCGAAGCGTCACCTCGTCGCCCTCGACGCCGACAGTGAGTTCGACGACCGACTGGTCATCGGCGACGAACTCGGCGTCGCCCCTTGCGCCGACGAACTCGAGGTCGGTGAGGAACTGGCGGCGGACGTCGACGCCGTGGTCGTAGTACAGAGAGACGACCGCGGGGTGGCGCACGACGAGCGCGCCGACGGGAAGTTCCGCTGCCATCCAGCAGCTCAGGCACTCGGACCTCGCGCGCAGGTGGCCGTCGTCGGCGCGCTCGAAGTGCTCGAGCTCCATGCTCCCCGAGCAGATCGGGCACACGCCGTCGGCCACCGCTTCGACGTCCCGCTGGAGGTCGCCGACGACGAACGACACGATGTCCTGGATGGTCGACCCGGCGGCCGTCGCCGGTGGAACGGACGTCTCGACGAAGACGTCGTCCCCGTTCTCGCACTCGACGGTGACCACCTGGTTCTCGTAGGTGGCGGCGAGTTGGTCGCCGCAGGCGGGACAGTCGTAGTCGACCGTGCCGGGCCGTGGTTCGAGGTCTGCGGTGTACGTCCCGGACTCGATGGAGCCGATGGCTTTCAGTCCGACCGCCGTCGGCGCGTAGCCGCCGTCGCGTTTGACGACGAACTGGTCCTGGAGTTTCCCGAGGTGGTAGTTGAACCGGCCGGCGTCGTCGAAGCCGACGGCGCGCCGGAGGTCCGAGAACTCCACGGTCGATTCGTCGACGACGTGCGTGCGGTCGGCGAGTTCGCGGAGAATCGCTACGCGCGACGCGTCCGACAGCACGTCGAAGGCGTCGGCCGCATCGGTGTCGCGGTCGCTCATACGCCGGGGTTGCCGCCCAGCGGTAAAAACCCATTCCTGTCGGCCCACCAATAGAAAGTCCCTTCTGGAAACGAACGGACAGAAGCGTCATTCTGGAAACCATTATCCGGGCGTGGAACCACGCACACGAGTATGAGTCAGGCGACACGGCGACCGAGTCGGTCCGACACGTCGTCGGACGGCGACCCCGAAGCCGCCGGTGAGACAGTCCTCGCAGTCGACAACCTCCAGAAGACGTACGGCGACGGCGACGACGCCGTCCACGCCGTCGACGGCGTCTCCTTCGCGGTCGACCGCGGCGAAGTCGTCGGCGTCCTCGGCCCGAACGGCGCCGGCAAGACGACCACGATCAAGTCGATTCTCGGCCTCGTCGTCCCCACGGCGGGCACCGTCGAGATCGCCGGCGTGAACGCAGCCGACGACGCGCGAGCAGTCTACCAGCACGTCGGCGCGATGCTGGAGGGCGCGCGGAACACGTACTGGCGGCTGACCGTCGCCGAGAACCTCCGGTTTTTCGCCGCGCTCGGCGGCCGCGACCCCGACGTCGCACGCGACCGCCACGAACGCCTCCTCGAGCAGTTCAACCTCGCCGACAAAGCCGACGAACCGGTCAACGACCTCTCCCGCGGCCAGAAGCAGAAGGTGTCGCTGGCCGCGACCCTCGCGCGCGGCACCGACGTCGTGTTCCTCGACGAACCGACGCTCGGCCTCGACGTCGAAGCGTCCGTGGAACTCCGCCGAGAACTCCGACGCCTCGCCGACGAGGAGGACATCACCATCGTGCTGTCCAGCCACGACATGGACGTCGTCGAGAGCGTCTGCGACCGCGTCGTCATCCTCGCCGACGGCCAGGTCATCGCCGACGACCCCGTCGAGGACCTCGTCGGCGTCTTCGAAACCCAGGCGTACCGCGTCACCGTCGAAGGCCAGGTGCCCGGCGGCGTCCGAACGCAGCTCACCGACAGCTACCACACCGAGAACTGGGACGTCCTCGAGGACCGCACGCGCTTCGACGTGACGCTCGCGGACGGCGACACCCTCCACGGCGTCCTGGACGTCCTCCAGGCCGCCGACCGCCAACTGCTGGACGTCGACGGCCTCGAACCGGACCTCGAGGACGTCTTCCTCGACGTCACCGGCACGGCGCCCGGCAGCGACGCCGACGAGGGAGGTGACGGCGAATGAGTGCGCCGACGCAGTCCGCGGGCTTCGACACCGGGCCACGGGGCTACCTCCGGTATTTCCTCGCGGCGTTCCGCAAGCGACTGCTGTTGTTACTCCGGTACCCCGTGAACACCATCTCCCAGTTCGGGACCATCCTCCTGGTGTTCTTCGTGGTGTTCTACGGCGGCCGCGCGGTCGCCCCGACCGCCATCTCGGACAGCATCGAGGGCATCATCGTCGGCTACCTGCTGTGGAGCATGTCCATCACGGCGTACTCCGGCCTCTCGTGGGGCGTCACCCGGGAAGCCCAGTGGGGTACGCTCGAACAGCTGTTCATGTCGCCGTTCGGGTTCGGCCCCGTGATGGTCGTGAAGATGGTCGTCAACGTCCTCGAGTCCTTCCTCTGGGGCGCACTCACGCTGCTCGTGATGATGACCGTGACCGGCCACTGGCTCGCCGTCGACCCCCTGACCGTGGTGCCGCTCGGCGCGCTCGCGCTCGCGCCAGCCGTCGGCATCGGGTTCTTCTTCGGCGGCCTCGCCATCCGCTTCAAGCGCATCGAGAACGCCTTCCAGCTGATGCAGTTCTTCTTCATCGGCCTCATCGCGGCGCCCGTCGCCCAGTACCCCCTGATGAAGTGGCTGCCGCTCGCGCAAGGGAGCCAGCTCCTCCAGACCGCGATGAAAGACGGCGTCGCCCTCTGGAACCTCCCCGCGGGCGAACTCGCCGTGCTCGTCGCCACCGCCGTCGGCTACCTCGCGCTCGGCTACGCGGCCTTCCACTACTGCCAGCGGTGGGCGCGCCGCGAAGGCGTCATGGGCCACTACTGAGCGGCGACCTGGAATCCGGGCCCGCGGCTCGGAAGTCGCCGCTCGCTTGTCCGCGGTCCCCCTCCGGTCCGCCACGCTGCTCACGGTTCGCTCCGCTCACCGTTCGCTGTAACGTGCTCGGCCGTGGGCCGAGCACGCCTCCCTCGAAACCTCTATGAACGTTCCGGCAAATCATCAGTCCATGTACGACGAGGACGACCTCGCTGACATCCGGGAGGCCCGCGAGGACTGGGCGGACGAGACCCTGGACCCAGTACTCGACGCGTACGGCGAGCGGAAGGACCGGTTCGCGACCGTCTCCAACCTGGAAGTCGACCGACTGTACACCCCCGACGACGTGGCGGACGTCGACTACACGGACGACCTCGGGTTCCCCGGGGAGTTCCCGTACACGCGCGGCGTCTACCCGACCGGATACCGCGGGCGCACGTGGACGATGCGGCAGTTCGCCGGCTTCGGCACGGCCGAGGAGACCAACGAGCGATTCCACTACCTCATCGAGAACGGCCAGACCGGGCTGTCGACGGCCTTCGACATGCCCTCGCTGATGGGGCTGGACTCCGACGACCCGATGAGCCTCGGGGAGGTCGGCAAAGAGGGCGTCGCCGTCGACACCCTCCGGGACATGGAGATCCTCTTCGACGGCATCGACCTCGACGAGGTCTCCACGTCGTTCACCATCAACCCGAGCGCGCCCGTCATCTACGCGATGTACCTCGCGCTCGCCGACCAGCAGGGCGTCCCACGCGAGGAGATTCGGGGCACCCTCCAGAACGACATGCTCAAGGAGTTCATCGCGCAGAAGGAGTGGGTGGTCCCGCCGGAGCCGTCGCTGGACCTCGTCACCGACGTGGTGGAGTACTGCGCCGAGGAGACGCCGAAGTTCCACCCCATCAGCATCTCGGGGTACCACATCCGCGAAGCCGGCTCGACTGCCGTCCAGGAGCTGGCGTTCACGCTCGCCGACGGGTTCGCGTACGTCGAGGACGCGATCGAGCGCGGCCTCGACGTCGACGACTTCGCGCCCACGCTCTCCTTCTTCTTCAACTCCCACAACTCCATCTTCGAGGAGATCGCGAAGTTCCGCGCCGCCCGCCGCATCTACGCCCGCGTGATGGACGACTGGTACGGCGCCGAGGCGGAGGCGTCCAAGCAGCTGAAGTTCCACACGCAGACCGCCGGCCAGAGCCTCACCGCCCAGCAGCCCCTGAACAACATCGCGCGCGTCACGCTCCAGGCGCTGGCGGCGGTGCTCGGCGGCAGCCAGAGCATCCACACGAACTCCTACGACGAGGCGCTCGCGCTCCCCAGCGAGGAGGCGGTTCGCGTCGCGCTGCGTACACAACAGATCATCGCCGACGAGTCCGGCGCGGCGGACATCGTCGACCCCCTGGGCGGCAGTTTCGCCGTCGAATCCCTCACCGACGAGGTCGAGGAGGAGGCGATGGCGTACATCGAGGAGATCAAGCAGATGGGCGACGGCTCCGTCCGCGACGGCGTCCTGCAGGGCGTCGAAGAGGGCTACTTCCACCGCGAGATCCAGGAGTCCGCCTACGAGTACCAGCAGCGCGTCGACGCGGGCGAGGAGACGGTCGTCGGCGTCAACAAGTACGAGGTCGACGACGACACCAGCACGGACATCCTCCAGATCGACGAGGACGCCACCCGCGACCGCCAGCTCAACCGCCTTGAGGCCGTCAAGGAGGAACGCGACGACGAGGCGGTCGAGGCGGCGCTGGCCGCGCTCGAGAACGCCATCCACAGCGACGAGAACACCATCCCGTACATCGTCGACGCCGTGAAG
This sequence comes from Halobacterium bonnevillei, assembly GCF_009831555.1. Classification (GTDB taxonomy): domain Archaea; phylum Halobacteriota; class Halobacteria; order Halobacteriales; family Halobacteriaceae; genus Halobacterium; species Halobacterium bonnevillei. Next base: position 21,984 of record NZ_WUUU01000030.1, read on the forward strand.
GCGTACGCGACGATGGGCGAGATCATGCAGGTCTTCGAAGACGAGTTCGGCAGCTACCAGGAGACGGCCGCCGCAGCCTGACTCCGCCGTCGAGGACCCGCCTCGAAACGCCGGTCGCCGACGCCACCCGACTCCAGTCAACGTCGGTTTCGTTGCACAGCAGTGACGTGCAGCGGTCTGCATCGGCGCCCCGTTCGTCAAATCAGAGTACCGTGTACTGTCTCGCCCGCGGCGCTACTCGAAGATGCGTCTCCGCGGGAGACTGAACAAACCTTATAGCCGTGTTCATCAATGTCTAGCGTGATGAGTGAAGAAACACAACTCGAAGCACGGCTGGCCGAACAGGACACCTTCGAGCCCCCGGAATCGTTCGTCGAGCAGGCGAACGTCAGCGACCCGGACATCCACGAGGACTTCGACGAGAACTGGCCGGAGTGCTGGGAGCAGGCGGCGGCCCTCCTCGACTGGAACGTCGAGTACGACACGGTGCTGGACGACAGCAATCCGCCGTTCTACGAGTGGTTCACGGGCGGCGAATTGAACGCCTCCGTGAACTGCCTCGACCGACACCTCGACGAGCGCGGCGACGAGGCCGCCATCGAGTGGGTGGGTGAGCCGACGGACGAGGACAACCGGACGTACACGTACGAGGAGCTCCACCGCGAGGTCAACGAGTTCGCGGCCGCACTCCGGGAGTTGGGCGTCGAGGAGGACGACGTCGTCACGATGTACATGCCGATGATTCCGGAGTTGCCGGTGGCGATGCTGGCGTGTGCGCGCATCGGCGCGCCCCACTCCGTGGT
>NZ_WUUU01000031.1 GCF_009831555.1 Halobacterium bonnevillei
GCCAGCACCGCCAGTGGGTTCGAGACGGCGCTGCCGTTGTACGCCAGCAGCGCGAGCCACAGTGCGACCTGGGCGGGCGCGAGGCCGACCAGCGCGATGGCCTTCCCGTCGACGATCTCGGGCAGCGACAGCGGCGCGACGCGGAGCAGCTCCAGCGTCCCGCGTTCGGCCTCCTCTGCGAGCGTGTCCGCCATCACGCTCCCGGAGATGAACGCCGGCAGGAACGCCAACAGCGGGAGCAAGACCGTATAAGTGAACGAGAAGTACGGGTTCGCGTCGCGCTCGGGCGGCAGGTCCAGCGGCTGGCGGGCGAACGAGTCGGCGAGGTCGGCGCGGCGGTGGCGTTCGTACTCCGAGAGCGCGTCTTTCACCTGCGAGACGACGAACGTGGTTCGGAACGACCCCTCGGGCGCCACCGCCGAGACGACCACCCTGCCAGATGGCTGCCTGGTGGCGTGCACCATCGCGTCGACGCGGCCGTCCCCGAACGCCTCCATCGCCGCGGACCGCGACTCGTAGACGACCGCGCTGCGGGCGTCGCCGCGCTGGACGACGGGCGCCAGGTCGTCCGTCGCGTTCCCGGCGACGCCGACCTCCACCTCGAAGGCGTCGCCGGTCGTCCCGGGGTCGTAGAGGGAGACGAGGCCGACGACCAGGAACGACGAGAACGCCGCGATGAACAGCTGGATGGCGAGCGCGAGCACGATGGTCTTCTCGGAGCGCAGCGACCCGAGCGTCCGCTTCGCGAGGACGAGTCTACGCAACTCCGACCACCACCGCCACGTTGTACGCGACGTGCACCAGGACCGCCAGGAGGACCGTCAGCGCGTACGCCACGCGGCCGCGGGCCGCGCCAACTGCCGAGATGCCCGCGGTCACGACGTGCAGGACGAGCGGAGCGACCAGGAGCACGCCCGGCGGCAGGCCCACGACGGACGGCGAGAACGCGAACTGCGCCACCTCGATGCCGGGCAGCCCCACCAGTTGCGTGAGCAACAGCAGTTTCTCACCGAGGAAGAACCCCGCGCCGGAGAGCGCGCCCAGGACCAGCGACGTGCGGAGCGTCCGTGGGAAGCGGCCGCGCTCGAACCCGGCGTAGACGTGGAGGCTCTTCGCGAGTTCCTCGACGAGCGCGACCGTCCCGAGCAACAGCGGGACGGACAGTTCGACGGGGGCGACGAACAGCACGGCGACGGCGAACAGTTCCGCGACGAAGACGAACGGCATGAACAGCGCCGTCCAGAGGCCGACGCGGAGCCGCGAGTCCAGGGGGGCGGCCAGCGCGTCCAGGAGTTTCGCCGGAATCGGCCGCTGCGTGAACATGTCCTCCTCGCGGTAGACGCCGGTCCCGAGGCCGAACATGACGGTGGCGGCGAGTGCGGGCGGCACCGTCGACAGCACGAACGCCCCCGCCGTCGTGCCCTCGCCCGTGATGGAGTCCACGACGACGGTGAGCGGGGAGATGGACGCGATGGGATGGACCTCCGCGAAGACAGCGGGGACGAACGCGTACGCGGTCAGCGTGACGCTGATGGTGACCGTGACGAAGGTGAGTTCCTTGTACGAGCGCGCGAGCATCGCGCCGAGGAACGTCGCCGCGAGGAACAGCGGGCCAGCGGCGCGGGCGGCCACGGCCAGCGGCCCGGCACCGACGAGCACGGCGATGCCCGCGATGAGCGCGAGCGCGCCCGCGAGGTACGGGAGCGTCTTCCCGGCGACGATGTCGGCCGGGGAGACTGGCGCGACCAGCAGCGGTTCGCCGCGACGATTGATGCGCTCGGCGAGTACACTCGACCCGTACGCCTGGATGACGACGTTCAGCGGCAGCAGGAACGCGAACGCCAGAATCAGCGACCGAAGCGGGAACGGCGGCGACAGCGACGACGGTGTGCCGGTCTGCTGCTCGCCGAGCAGGCCGCCGAGTCCGCCCTCGGGGGCCGATGGCAGGTCGCTGACGGCCTCGCTGCCATCGTCGTCGCGCTCACTATCGGGTTGCTCCGTCCCGGCAGTCCCGTCGTCTGTTCCACCATCGGTCCCGTCGCTGGTCCCGTCGCCCGTCTGGTCGCCAGTGTCGTCCGCCTGGTCGCCGGCGTCGGCCCCCGCGTCGTCGCCGGTCTGTTGGCCGGTCACGGAGACAGACTGGTCTGCGTACGTCAGCGTCACGACGACGGGGAACGCGGCGGACTGGTTGTCCTCGCCGGCCATCCGCCGGTCGTTGAACGCGACCGTCGCCGACCGGAGCGCCGCCAGCGAGGCGCGTCCCTTCGCTGAGTCCGCCCACACGAATCCGCCGTCGCCGACGAGCAGGTCGGCGTCACCCGTGCGTACGCCCGAAGACGCGGGATCCACCGCCGCGAGTGTCGCTTCGGCGGCCACAACGCCGCGGTAGTCGTCATCGTCGTCGACGCCGACCCGGTAGATGCCCTCCCCTGGGGTCGGGCCGTACGCGACGAGCGCGGGAACGAGCGCTGCGATGACGAGGAGAACGACCACGAACGCCACCGCCGTGCGGCGGTCGACGTCGCCGGCGCTTCGCGTGGTCTCCCAGCGAGCGATGCGCAGGACGCTCCGCGGGTTCATGCACCCGCCACGTCGAGGAACACGTCTTCGAGCGTCGACTCCCGGGTCCGGATGTCGACCACGCTGCCACCCGCCTCGCGGGCAGCCTCGCGCACGCCCTCGACGTCGTCCATCGACGCGACGACCGTCGCGTACCGGTCGCCCGCCGGGTCGGCGTCAGCGACCTGGACGTCTGTGAACACCCGGTACTCCACGCGCCCGTACTCGGCCTGGATGTCCGCCAGCGTCCCCGTGGCCGCGAGTTCGCCCTCCCGCATGATGGCGACGCGGTCACAGACCGACTCGACGTGATGGAGGTCGTGGGCGCTGAACACGACCGTCTTCCCGTCGTCGGCGAGCTCCCGGGTGAACTCCACGACCGTGTTCGTCGTGATCGGGTCGAGGCCGCTGGCGGGTTCGTCGTAGACGAGCACGTCCGGGTCGTTGACGAGCGAGCGCGCGATGGCGACCTTCCGCTTCATCCCCTTCGAGAAGTCCCCGACTGGACGGTCGCGGGCGTCGAGGTCGAGGCGGTCGAGCGCGGCGTCGATGCGCTCGGTGGCCGCCGCGCGGTCGACGTCGTAGAGGTCCGCGAAGAAGCGGAGGTACGAGCGCGGGGACATCTCGTCGTACAGCGGCGACTCCTCGGGCAGGAAGCCGAGCGCGCGCCGCATCTCCGGGTCGCCGGCGTCGAAGCCGTTCACCTCGATGGTGCCGGCCGACGGGTCGACGAGCCCACAGAGCATCTTCAACGTGGACGTCTTCCCGGCGCCGTTCGGCCCGACCAGACCGAACACCTCGCCCGCCTCGACGTCGAAGCTGACGCCGTCGACGGCGGTGACCGACCCGTACCGTTTCTCCAGCCCGCGCACCGAAATCATACGCGGGGGTTGGACTGCGGGCGCATAAGGAGTGGGGACGCGTCAGGACGGACCGACCCCGAAGCCGTCAGGGAGCCACCGCCGCTCGGAGCGATCGCTGGACGGTCAGCTGTCCGTCCAGCGAGGCCGACGCGTTACTCGTGGAGCGGCCGTGCCTCGGCCCGGAGGCGTTCGTAGACCCCTTCTGTCCACCTGACTGCGTCCGGCGAGTCGTTGCAAATCGCGCCCGCGATGCCGTTGTCCGCGTACACGAGCGCGCAGGCGACGGTGCGCTCGGGCTGCTCGACGAGCATGAGCGCGTACTCCAGAGTCTCCGTCGCGCTGCGCAACGTGAGGCGACCGGTGTCCAGCGAGGCCTCGACGGCGTCAGCGTGCTCGGAGACGAGTTCCTCGAGCGCGTTCGGCGCGAGCGTCAGGTCGGCGTCCATGCGGTCCTCGAGCATCCGGTCGCGGAACATCGGGACGTTCTCCTCGAGCACGACGGGCGCGAATCCCCGGACTGCTTCCGCGTCCTCGACGAGCCGCTGGTACGAGACGTACGGCCGCTGCGGGGACACCGGGTCCGGTCGCACGATGGTCGCGTCCCGCAACAGTCGCGTATCGAAGGTCGCATCCGGCGAAAGCGGTTCGAGGACGTCTCCAGCGTCGCCCACTGCGTCGATGGTGTCTACGAATTCCTCGTACGTGTCGAGCGCCAGTCGCCCTCTGAGGGTCAGCGTGACGCCATCGTTCCTGTCGACGAAGCCGTGGGACTCGAGGGCGCGCACCGCCCGGTCGACCGTCGAACGCGACACCGATACGTCGTCGACGAGTTCGCGTTTCGTCCGATGGCCGTCGCTGAGCGCGCGCAACACGTCTGCGCGCCGAACGAGGACCTCGATTGCGTCAGCGAGCGAATCAGTCATCGACCGGCCGAACCTACCAGTCACGTGGGATCGGAGATACTTAAAACAACAGTAGACTTAATGTCGCCCACCATTCTCTGGCCGTGCATTCAAGCGATAACGTCAAGGGTCCAGGGATGGCACTAAGCAATGCTGGTGTATTAACACCGGCTGTGCCTCTGACATGCTCCGCGCCGTCGGCACTTCTGCCGGCGGCCACCGGGGCAACTGGCGTACGTGATGACTACACCGACTAGCCAGCCGTGGGCCCACCCTCAGTTTACCACGTCGACGAGCGCCGGCCGGTCGTTCGACGGGTCGTTCACTTCCCGAGAGACAGGCCACGCCCTGAGGCCGACGTCACGGGGTTCCAGCAAGTCACTTGTCGTCTCCCCGGACAGCCACCGGTCAGCGTCAGCGTCCTCCAGAATCACCGCCATGCGGTGGTGGTAGTCCGCGAGGAAATCGTTGGGTTCGGTGGTCACGATTGTGAACGACCGCACGGGTTCGGGGTCGCGGCTCGGGCCGCTGCCGCCGAACTCACCGAGCCCTGTCTGGGTCTGTTCGGGCGTCCACGTCTCCCAGAGTCCTGCGAGCAGGAAGGGACGACCGCCTTCTCGGGAGACGAAATACGGTTGCTTCCCGTCGGCCGTCTCCACCCACTCGTAGAACCCGTCGACGGGGACGAGAGACCGGCGGTTCCGGTACGCGTCCGCGAACGCGCGGTTCTCCGTCAGCGACTCCGCGCGCGCGTTGATCGGGTCGGGGCCGCTCCCCGGGCCGTCCGACCACGAGGGGACCAGCCCCCAGCGAGCCACCGAGAGCGCTCGCGGTTCCTCGTCCAGAATCACCGGCAACTCCTCGGACGGCGCTGCGTTGTACGTCTCCTCGTAGTCGGCGTCCTCCAGTCCGAACTCGTCGGCGAGGTCCACAGGGTCAGTGAACAGCGCGTACCGGCCACACATACCGAATCGGATGGCGTGCAGCCCCAAAAATCAGTCCGGTAGCGCGGCCTCCAGGTCGGCAATCACGGACTCGCTCCCGACGAACGTCGGCGTCCGCTCGTGGAGGCTGTCGGGGCTGCAGTCCAAAAGCGACTGCGCGCCGTCACTGGACGCCCCGCCCGCCGTCTCGACGACGAACGCCATCGGCATCGACTCGAAGTGCGCACGCAGTTTGCCCTCGGGACGCGACTCGAGGCCGGGATACCCGAACACGCCGCCGTACGTCAACACCTGATTGACGTCAGCGATCATCGCACCGCCGTACCGCAGCTTCAGTTCGTCCTCGACCTCGCGGACGAACGACTCGAACGCCGGTGTCCAGTCCGGAACCCGGCCACCGAACCCGTACACGAGCGGGTCACCGGGGAGTTCGACCGGTCCGAGGTCAGTGCGGCCGTCGTCGTCCACCAAGTACTCCGTGACGTCGCCGTCGTGAGCCACGGTCATCGTCGTTATCGGCCCGTAGAGCACGAACCCGGCGGCGACGAGACTCCGGCCCGAGGCCGGCAGCGGGTCCTCGTAGACGCCGACGACCGTCCCGCACGGATTGTTGGACTTCACGTTCGACGACCCGTCCAGCGGGTCGACGGCGACGGCGTACCCGTCGGCCGCGTCCCCGACTGTCTCCGCGTCCTCGCGCTCCTCGCTGGCGTACCAGTTCACGCCGTCGACGGCCGCGAACCGGTCGCGCAGGAGGTCGTCGGCCCAGACGTCGGCTTCCAGTTGCTCGTCTCCGGTGACGTTCTCGGAGGCCGCCTTCGCGCGGCGCTCCGGGAGACCCGCTCGAATCTCCGGCGCGGCGTCCGCGACGACGTCGAAGACCCGTTCGACGACCATCAGATTCTATCGAGGGCTTCGTCGACGCTCGTCTCCTCGTAGATCACTGCCTCGAGGCCGTCCAGGAACGCCGCCGGGTTCTCCCGCTGCCAGACGTTCCGCCCGACCGCCAGGCCCACGGCGCCAGCGTCGATGGCACCCTTCACTTGCGTGAGGAACTCGCGGTCGCTGGTCTTCGACCCGCCGGACATCACGACCCGCGTCGCGCCCGCGGCGTCGACGGCGAACTGCATCTGTTCCGTGCTCCCCGGGTACTTCACCTTCGCAATGTCGGCGCCGAGTTCCAGCGCCTGCCGGGCCGCGTACGCGATGGTCTGCGGGTCGCGGTCGTTCTTCAGGCCCTGGCCGCGCGGGTACGACCACATCACCACGGGCAGGTCGTGCTCGCGGGCCGCCTCCTGGGCCTTGCGGAACTCCTCGGCCATCTCGATTTCGTTGTTCGACCCGCCGTACAGCGTGAACCCGACCGCGTCTGCGCCGATCTCGTTCGCGTAATCCACGGACCAGTTCACCGCGGAATCCGGCTCCCCCATCCAGAGGTTCGACGTGCCGTTGAGCTTCGCCAGCAGGTTCACGTCGTCCTCGTAGGACGGGTAGTACGCCTCGGCGACGCCCTTCTGGACTGCCATCGCGGAGACCGCGTCGTGGGTGGCGATGTCCCAGACTGCCTCCGGGTTCATCGTCTCGGGCACCGGGTCGAAGTCGACCGGGCCGTGCTCGAGGCCGTGGTCGTACGCGAGAATCAGTACCTTTCCGTCGCGAGCGATCGGAGACTCCCTGAAGGGACGCATCATCGAAACGTGCGGCGACGACGTATAAGTGTCTAACTGTCCACGAGCGCCGCAGACGCCGGTAAACCCGGAATATTGAGTACAGAGCGAGTGACTACTCTTCGTGTTCGCGGGCGCTCTCCTTCCAGGCCGCGACCAGGTCCTCGGAGATGCGCAACGAGTCAGCGACCCGCTGGACGTGGGCCGTCGCGAGACTCCGCACGGACGTGACGCCAGCGCGAGCGAGGAGTTTCGCGTCGCCGTCCGCGATCTCGTCGAGCACGGTCACCGGGGTCGGCGTCGACTGCTGACGCCAGGCCCGTTCGCTGCGTTCCAGCGCGGACTCCTCGTCGTCGCCGTTCGGCCACGACTTCGACTGCCACGCCGACTCCTCGGCCGTCACGTCGTCAGTCTCGGCGGTCCCGCCCCCGGCATCGCCCCCGCCGGGGCTCGCTGGCTGGTCGCGCCACGCTGCCTCCTCCGCGGTGGCGTCCCCGCTCCCGTCGGCGGACGCGCCGTCATCGCCGTAGCTCGCGGCCACCCACTCGCGCTCGTCGTCCTGGAGGCCGCGCACCTGTTCGGCGCGCTGGTCCAGGTCCTCGCCGCCCTCGAACGACCACTGCAGGGAGTGCTCGCGGCGGATGCGCGCCGCGACACCGGGATTCACGCCGTGGTCGACGAGCTCCGCGTGTGTGACAGCCTTGTTCTCGACGTCGCTGGCGGCCACGCCAGCGTCCTCCAGCACCGCAGCGGTCGCTGGTCCGACGAACTTCAGCGACTCCAACGCGTCCGGCTTCTCGTCGGCTGGCACGGTTGCTGAAACGAAGCCTCCGGAGGTGCTTCAGTGTTTCCACGTTTCCGGCATCCTTAGGTGGCCGCCCGACACAGCGTCGACTATGCGCGAACTCGAAGACATCGAGACCGTCGGCGTCGTCGGCGCCGGAACGATGGGCGCCGGCATCGCCCAGGTTAGCGCCACCGCGGACTACGACGTGGTGATGCGGGACATCGAGCCGGAGTTCGTCGAAGCTGGCTTCGACCGAATCGAGAGCTCTCTCGACCGACTCGTCGACAGTGGCGAGGTCGACGAATCTGAGCGGGACGCCATCCTGGACCGGATTACGGGCACGACGGACCTCTCGGACTTCTCGGAGTCCGACATCGTCGTGGAGGCGGCCGTGGAGAACATGGACGTCAAGCGGGACATCTTCGCGGAGCTCGACGGCGAGGTTCCGGACGACGTGCCGCTGGCGACGAACACGTCCACGCTCTCAATCACGACCATCGCGGCGGCGACCCACCGGGAGGACCGCATCGTCGGCCTCCACTTCATGAACCCCGTGCCGGTGATGAAGGGCGTGGAGGTCGTCGTCGGCGAGAAGACCAGGGACGACGTCGTCGACCTCGCTCACGACTTCGCGGAGGCGCTCGGCAAGGAGACCTGGGAGTCCGACGACAAACCCGGATTCGTGACGAACCGCATCCTGATGCCGTGGATCAACGAGGGGATTCGCGCGTTCGACGAGGGCGTCGCGTCGAAGGCGGACATCGACAAGGGAATGAAACTCGGCACGAACGTCCCGATGGGGCCCCTGGAGCTCGCCGACCACATCGGCCTCGACATCTGTTACGACGCCAGCGAGACGCTCCACGAGGAGCTCGGCGACCGCTACAAGCCAGCCTACCTCCTGAAGCGGAAGGTCGACGCAGGCGACCTCGGGAAGAAGACCGGGAAGGGGTTCTACGAGTACGACTGACTGGCCGGTCTCAGGCAGTCCTCGGCCAGCGAGGGGCTTGCAGGCGGCCAACGGCTCCGGTGCGCTAGGCCGCCGTTCCACATCCGAACGCACCGGTCGAGCGTTACGTCACGCGCCGGGTTGGTCCCGGCTTCCTACGTAAATACTCGCGCCGACGGCGATTGGACCCAACCCGCCGACGGAATCCGGCAGTTGTTACCAAGTAGACAGGATTGAGGTAGTGGTGTCCAAACAGGCGGGTAATGAGCGAAACTCCATCCGAGACCGACCTGCTCGTCGTCGGGTCGGGTCCCGGCGGCTACGTCGCGGCGATTCGTGGCGCCCAGTGCGGCCTCGATACCGTCCTCGTCGAACGCGGCGAACTCGGGGGCGTCTGCCTGAACCACGGCTGTATCCCCTCCAAGGCCCTCATCGAGGTGGCGCGACACGCGTCCGGGGACGACGCGACAACCGCGATGGGGCTCACCGGACGCACCGACGTCGACTACGGCGAGTTCACCGACTGGCAGGACGGCGTCGTCAACCGGCTGACGTCCGGCGTGGCGTCCCTCTGCCGGTCGAACGGCGTGACAATCGTCGAGGGAACGGCGAGTTTCGTCGACGACCACAGCGTCAGCATCGACCCGCCGGGCGCGACAGCGGACCCCGAAACCGTCGCATTCGAACACGCCATCGTCGCGACCGGAAGCCGGCCGCTGTCGATACCGGGCTTCGACTTCGACGACGATCCCGTGTTGAGCTCACGGGACGTCCTCGACCTCCCGGAACCCCCGGACCGACTCGTCGTCGTCGGCGCCGGCTACATCGGCATGGAGCTGTCGACCGCGTTCGCGAAGCTCGGGACCGACGTCCAGGTCGTCGAGGCGCTCGACGGGCCACTCCCCGGGTACCCCGACGACATTGTGGGCGTCGTCCAGGACCGCTGCGAGGACCTCGGCGTCAACTTCAGCTTCGGAGAGGCGGCCTCGGAGTGGTACCAGGACATCACGGGTGACGTGACCGTCGTCGCGGAGACGGATGACGGTGAACGACACGAGTACGCCGCAGAGTACGTCCTGGTGGCGGTTGGCCGTGAGCCCGTGACGGACGTGGTCGACCTCGACGCGACGTCCGTCGAGACGGACGAGGGCGGGTTCGTGGCGACCGACGAGTACGGCAGGACAGACGCCGAGCACGTATACGCCATCGGGGACGTGGCCGGCGAGCCGATGCTCGCGCACGCCGCCAGCCACGAGGGGATGCGTGCGGCGGAGCACGCCGCCGGCCGCGAGGTCGAGGGCGGCGAGCACCCGATTCCCGCGGTCGTGTTCACGGACCCGGAGATTGCGTCGGTCGGACTGAGCGCTGCCGACGCCGAGTCGGCCGACCGCGACGTTGTCGTCGGCAAAGTACCCTTCCGGAGCAACGGCCGGGCGCTCACCACGGGCGACGCCGCGGGGTTCGCGCGCGTCGTCGTGGACTCCGACGACGGTACCGTCCTCGGCGGTGAACTGGTCGGCCCGCACGTCTCAGAGGTGCTGGGCGAACTGACGCTGGCGGTGACCGCGGGACTCGACGTCGGCACCCTCGCGGGGACGGTCCACGCGCACCCGACGCTCTCGGAGTGCCTGATGGAGGCTGCCGCACAGACCCGCGGCGAGGCGATTCACGCGCCGAACCGGTAGTTGTGCCGGCCGGCTGAGATACGTGACTCCTGCCGAAGCGGCCTACTGTCCGGCTGTCAGACGGTCCGCTGGATGGCGCGCCGGACGTCGTCTGCGTCGGGGACGACCTCGTCCTCCTGGGAGGGCGCGAACGGAATCGGCGTGTCCGGGACGCCGACGCGCTGCACGGGGGCGTCGATGCTCCAGAACGCGTTCTCCACGACCCGAGTGACAATCTCCGCGTGCAAGCCGTAGGACAGCGGGCTCTCGTCGGCGACGACGAGCCGTCCGGTCTTCCTGAGGCTGTCCGCGAGCGTGTCCGTGTCCAGCGGGTACAGCGACCGCGGGTCGATGACTTCGACACTGGCGTCCACGTCCCGCGCCGCAGCGATTGACTCGCCGAGCAGGCGCTGGGTTGCGACGACCGTCACGTCCTCGCCGGCCTGTTCGATCGACGCCTCGCCGAGCGGGACGGTGAAGTCGTCTCCGGTCGGGACGTCGCCGTGACGCTCGTAGATGGTCTTGTTTTCGAAGAACACGACGGGGTCGTTCGAGCGGACCGCGGACTTCATCAGGCCCATCGCGGCGGCGGGCGTGCCGGGCGCGACGGCCTTCACGCCGGGGAGGTGGGCGACCAGCGTGTGGACGGTTCCCGAGTGCTGGGCGGCGGCGTTCAGTCCGGCGCCCTCGATGGCGCGGATGGTCAGCGGCACCTCGCTCGCGCCGCCGAACATGTAGCGGGTCTTCCCCGCCTGATTCATCACCTGGTCGAAGCAGACGCCGATGAAGTCAGCGAAGCTGAGATTCACGACTGGGCGCAGCCCGGTTGCGGCGGCGCCGACGCCAGACCCGATCTGCGCGGCCTCGCTGATTGGGGTGTTGCGCACGCGGTCGAACCCGAACTCGTCGTGGAGACCGGCGGTTACCTCGAAGGATCCGCCGTCCTCCTCGTCCTGTCCCATGATGAACACGTCGTCGTCGGCGAGCAGTTCCTCGCGGAGCGCCGCCCGGATCGCCTCCCGCATGCTCAGCGTTTCCGTCTCGCGGTCGGCTGTCTCGGCGCTCACAGGCCGACACCACCGTTGTCGCCGTCGGCCGCCATCCGCTCGCGGAACGCATCGATTTCGGGTGCCTCCTCGACGAACACGTCGTCGTAGGCGGCTTCGGGCGCGGGTTCGTCGGCGTTCCGCGCGAACTCGACCGCGTCGGCCATCACCGCCTTGACCTCGGTCCGGATGGCCTCGAACTCCTCGTCGGTGAGTTCGCCTGCGGCGGCAAGCCGCTCCCGGTAGTTGTCGATCGGGTCGCGGTTCTCTCGCCAGTCCTCGACTTCCTCTTGACTCCGGTAGGGCTGTTCGTCGCCCTCGAAGTGGCCCCGGTATCGATACGTCTTGGCTTCGATGAGCGTTGGGCCGTCGCCGTCCAGGGCGCGCTCGCGCGCCGCTCGCATCGTCTCGTTGACCGCTGTGACGTCCTGTCCGTCGACGATTTCGCCGGGGATCCCGTACGCCGACGCCATCTCGGCGACGTCCTCGACGTTGTGCTGTTCGTCGAACACCATCCCCTCCGAGTACTGGTTGTTCTCGACGACGAAGACCACCGGCAGCTGCCAGGTGGCCGCGAGATTGATGGCCTCGTGGACCTGGCCGGCTGCGACCGAACCGTCTCCGCAGAACGCAGTCGCCATCCAGTCGGCGTCCGACAGCTGAGCAGTGATGCCGGCGCCCGTGCCGAGCGGGACACTCGCGCCGACGATGGGCTGTGCACCGAGCATCCCCTCGTCGAGGTCGGCGACGTGCATCGAGCCGCCGCGGCCGCCGCAGTGGCCTTCGGCCTTCCCGTAGAGTTCGGCGAGCAGTCGGTCCGGTTCCAGCCCCTTCGCGAGGCTGTGTCCGTGCGCGCGGTGCGTACTCGTGATGTAGTCGTCCCGGGAGAGGGCAGTACAGACGCCGACTGCGACTGCCTCCTGACCCTGCGAGAGGTGTACGAAGCCGGGAATTTCGTTGTCCGCGAAGCGGTCCCGTACGTGGTTCTCGAACTCCCGGATGAGAACCATCGTGCGGAGGGCGGAGCGGCGCTTCTCTGGGGTGTCCAGCGTCTCAGTCATGCTATCAGGTACCAATGAGTTGGCAGGACCGAGGAAAAGTGTTGCCTAGGCGGAAACTTTCCCGCGCTGTCCGGACAGTTCCGGAGGGTAATCGCTCTCACCAGGAGCCGGGCGAGTCGATCCGTGCCCGCGGCTGCCACTCGAGAGTCGCGATCCGCGCGAGAAGAGGGCGTCAGTCCCTGATCAGTTTGCCGCGGGTCGAATACATCCCACCGTCGACGACGAGGGACGTCCCGGTCACGAAGTCCGCGAGGTCGCTGGCGAGGTAGACGGCAGCGTCGGCAACGTCCTCGGGCTCGCCCATTCGTCCGCGCGGCACGTTCGCCACGAACGGGTTCTCGTCTTCCCCGTCGGTGCCGAGGTCCTCGCGCATCAGTTCGGTGTCCGTCGGTCCGGGATGAATGGCGTTCACGCGGATGTCCATGTGACCGAGCGCGTCGGCCAGCGAGTACGTCATGAGGCGGACCGCGCCCTTCGACATCGAGTACGTCACGTAGTCTCCGGTGCCTTCGAGGCCCGCGATGCTGGACATGTTGATGATGACGCCGCCGCCGGTCATCGCCCGGGCGGCGCGCTGGGACCCGAAGAACGCGCCTTTCGCGTTCACGTCCATCACTGCGTCGTACTCGTCCTCCGTGACCTCGAGGACGTCCTCGACGTTCACGACACCGGCGTTGTTCACCATGATGTCGAGGCCGCCGAAGGCGTCCGCGGCGGCGATGGCCGCGTCGAGGTCGTCGGGTTTGGTTACGTCGCACTCCACGAACGTGGCGTCCGCATCGGTCTCATCGGCGATTACCTCGTGCGTCGGAGCGCCGTCCTCGCGCGGCGCCTCCGCGACGTCCGCGACGACGACGTCCGCACCCTCCTCGGCGAACCGCCGGGCGATTGCTCGCCCGATCCCGCTGGAGGCGCCGGTGGCGACCGCGACCGACTCCGCGAGAAGATCTGACATCTTGGGTTCGAGTCGACCAGCGACTGCCAAAAAAGTACGTTCACCGTCAATCGCCGATGGGCTCGGCTGTGCACCTTCCGCGTCGCGGTCGTCGAGGTGCCGTTACCCATCGACCAGGTCGGGCGCGTCGGCGAGGTACGCGTCCAGCGTCTCGAGGAACCGCGCGGCATCCGCGCCGTCGACGACCCGATGGTCGAACGAGAGGCTGAAAGTCACGTGCCGGTGGAACGAGATCCCGTTCGACACCTGCACGGCGCGCTCGGTGACCCGGTTCACGCCGAGAATCGCGACCTCCGGCGGATTGATGACCGGCGTGAACGAGTCGCTGCCGAACACACCGAGGTTCGACACCGTGAACGTCCCGCCGGCGAGATCGTCGCTCGTGTACTCGCCCTCGAGGACGCGGTCGGTGACTCGGTCCCGGGCGGCGCCGATCTCCGCGATCGACTTCCCGCCAACGTCCGGCACAACGGGCGTTACGAGGCCACCGTCGAGGTCCACCGCAACGCCGACGTTGTGCTCCTCGTAGATCGTGTGCGTCTCGTCGTCGGCGTCGTAGGTCGCGTTGAACTCCGGGTGGTCGGAAAGCGTCTCGGAGACGCAACGCAGAACCACGTCCGTTAGCGATGCGTCCGCGGCGTTCTTCGCGTCGAAGGCCGGTTCCACGTCGACCTCGCGGTCGACCGTGACGTGAACGGCTTCCCGGTAGCTCTGCCCGAGCCGCTCGGCGATGGTCGACCGCATCCGCGAGAGTCCGCGCTCCTCGCGGACGGTTCGCGTTGCCGCGTCCCCGACTTCGGCGGCCGCGGACTCGACGTCGCTGGCGGTGATTCCACCCCGCGGTCCCGTTCCAGTCACCGTTTCCAGGGCCACCCCGCGTTCGGCAGCGGTCCGCTTGGCTTTCGGGGTGGCCTTCACGTCGCCGGTTTCGGTTCTGGCCGCCGCCACGTCGCCCTCGCCCTCCTCCGCCTCGCCGACGCTCGCGACGGCGGATTCGCGCGGTTCACTGTCGGTTCCGCCGACGGACCCGTCGGCGTCGTCTCCTTGCACGTCCGCGGTGTCTGCGCCCCCGTCCGCGGCGTCTGTGTCTACCTCCGCTTCGAGGTCGGCGATGTCCTCGTCGGGCCCGGCCACGATACCCATCGCAGCGCCCGGTGGCGCCTCGTCATCGACCTCCAAGTAGACGGTTCGGAGGACACCGTCCTCCCTGGCGGCGACCTCGGCGACCGACTTCTCGGACTCGATCTCCGCGAGGACGTCGTCTGCTTCGACGCTGTCACCTGCGGAGACGTGCCACTCGACGACCTCGCCGACCTCCATCTCGACTCCGAGCTTCGGCATCCGGACAATGTAGCTCATTGACACGTGTTCTCGCGGACACCTACAAAAAGACTCGCCAAACCTCGGTACCTGGCACCAAAACACAGTATTTTGTAGTGGCAGGCTGGCGGCGTGGACGAACCCTCCGCGTCCCGGCCGCGACAGTCGCGGCGGACGGGACGGGCATCGAGAGCGTCTACAGGACGAGCGAGTGGTGCAAATAGCGGTTCAAGGCGACGGCCGAGGACGTGCGAACCGAACCCGAATCCGGACTGACGCTCGGGACACCCCTCGATAGTCGGCCGAACAATCCCGTCCGGGCGGTTCCTGACGAGCGGGCGGAGTCTGAGGACGCACATTGAATAGCCCGGGAGCTAGTTCGTGGGCCATGTTCACACGAATCCACCACGTCGCGTTCCTGGTCGGTGACCTCGACGAAGCCACCGCACAGTTCGAGTCCCGGTACGGCGTCGAGGAACTGGCAAGGCGAGAGATGACCGGCGAATTCGAACTCGCGGTCGCACTTTACCCCGTCGGTGAGAGCCTCGTCGAACTAATTACTCCCACGTCGGAGTCCGGGTGGGTGTACGAGACGTACCACGAACAGGGGCCGGGCCTGTTCCACGTCGCCTTCGCCGTCGACGACATCCACGAGCGGATGGCGGAACTGCGGGCCGCGGGCGTCACCTTCGAATCCGAGGTGCCCCAGGAAGGCCTGGACTGGCTCGTCGCAACGCTGGATCCCGCGGACACCATATTCCCGATGCAGTTGGTAGAGGACGAGAAGACCCCGACGGAACGCATCGAGGCGTTCAGAACGTCCGGGGAATAAACAGCGTTATCTGGGGCACGTAGGTGATGATGAGCAGCGCCACGATGAGAATCACGTAGTACAGCTTCGTCCGACTGAACACGTCGGCGACTGGCACTCCCGATATCTCGGCGGACAGGTAGACCGACAGCCCGAGCGGCGGCGTCAGTAACCCAAGCATCAGGTTGAACACCATGATGACGCCGATGTGGATGGGGTCGACGCCGGCCTGCGCGAGCGTCGGTTCCACGATTGGGGTCATCATCACGAGCGCCGCGATGGGGTCGAGGAATAGCCCGATGAACAGCAACACGGCGTTCACGAGCAACAACAACACGATCTTGTTCGAGGAGATGGAGAACATCGCGTCCGCGAACATCGTGTCGACGCCCTCAACGGACAGCACGAAACTGAACACGCTCGCGGCCGCGACGATGATGACGATAGAGCCGCTGGTCTTCGCAGTTTCGACGGCAGCGTCCCAGACGTACCGGAAGTCGACGATGCGGTAGACGAGCGTGTTCACGAGCAGGATGTACGCGACGGTCACGCCGGCCGCCTCCGTCGGACTGAACACGCCGGCCAGCATCCCGGCGACGAGCACGACGGGCGTGAGCAGCGCCGGGAGCGCGTAGACGAACGTACGAGCGACGTTGCCCAGGGACGCGCGCTTGTCATTGCTCGGGAGGTCCCGTGCCTTCGCGATGTAGACCGTCCCGACCATCAGCGCTGCAACTGTGAGCAGCGCGGGGAGCGCACCGGCCAACAGCAGCGAGAGCACCGACACCTCTGCGATGATGCCGAAAATGATGAGGGGGATGCTCGGCGGGAAGATGGGGCCGACCGTCGCCGACGCGCTGGTCAGCGCGGCCGAGAAGTCGGCGTCGTAGTCCGCGTCGACCATCGACTTGATGAGGACGCGACCGACGCCGCCGATGTCCGCGAGCGCGGACCCCGAAATGCCCGCGAAAATGAGGCTCGTCACGATGTTCACCTGCGCCAGCCCGCCCTGATAGTGCCCGACGAGGCTGTCCGCGAAGTTGAATATGTTCTCCGTGATGTCGCCGTGGTTCATCAGCGACCCGACGTAGATGAACAGGGGGATGGCGAGGAACGTGAACGAGTCCAGTTCCCGCATCATGTTGGTCGCCGAGAATATCACGGGCTGGCCCTCGGCGAAGCTGTACAGCAGCGCGGGCGCCAGCAGTGCGATCCAGACGGGGACGCGTAGCAACGCGAGTACGACGAACATCGCGATGACGATGAGTCCGAGCGCCCCCATCTACGCGCGCACCTCCTGGACGTCGATGACGATTCGGCGCACGAGGACCGCGATGAGGAACCCGAGGCCGACGATGGGCGCGAGGTAGTACAGCGGAATCGGGATGTCGATGACCGGCGACGTCGAGTCCGCGAATCGCTGGATTGCCTGCACGGACCCGAAGAAGACAACGGCGGTCGCCCACAGCGTCACCAGCGACACGAGGATGTCGTGGATCGGCTGCCAGCGCTCCGGGATGCGTCGCGAGAGGTAGTCAATCTCGATGTGGCCGTCGTCGAGCGCGAGCCCGCCGACGACGAGGAACGCCAACCAGACCTCCAGCAGCTGGGCGACAATCTGGAGGCCGCTGAACCCCAAGCCGAGGTTTCGGGACAGGACCCGGGCAATCATCAGGGCGAGAATCGCGAGGAGGGATAGCGCGGCCAGCCCGTAAAACAAGCTCGCCACGCGGTCGAACCAGAGCCGGGACGCAGTCATGTTAGGCCGGGTAGCCGTCTCCGTGGAGCTGTTCGATGGTGTCGATGAGGTCAGGGAACTGGTCGCGGACGCGGGAGCGTGCTCCGCTGCGGAACGCGTCCATCTCGAGGTCTTCTGGCGGAACGATAGTCAGGCCGTTGTCCCGCATGAACGACCGGTGGTCGGCGAGGTTGTCCTGGAGAGTCTCCGTGGCACGCGGCTGAATCTCGCGCACACCGTCGTAGAGTGCTTGCTGTTCGCTGTCCGAGAGGTCCTGGAAGATACCCTCGTTGATGATGATTGCGAGAGGCGAGTGCATGTGGTTCGTCTCCAGGATGTAGTTCTGGTTCTCCCAGATGCCCGACGACCGGATGATGTTGTACGGGTTCTCCTGACCCTGGATGCTGCCGGTCGCCAGCGCCTGCGGGACCTCCGAGAAGTCGATGTTCGTCGTCTCCGCACCGAGGCCTTTCAGGGCCTCCGAATACATCCCGATGGGTACGGCGCGCATCGTATACTCGCTGAGCTCGTCGGGGTTGCGCGGCGGTTCGTCGCTGACGTTGAGGGTGACTCGACGGGTACCCTGGACGACGGCGCCGAGCGACCGGATGTCGGTCTCCTCGACGAGGTCCTCGATGACCTGCTGGGCGATTTCGGAGTCCTGGGGGTCGGTCTTCTCGTAGATGTCCTCGTAGGGGTTGTCGGGGTCGTAGAGGTACGGGGCGTCGAACACCTGTGCCGGCTGGTACTGGGTGCCCGTGAGCGCGTACGGGATGACGTACATGTCCAACGAACCCGAGGAGACGTTCTCGATGGATTCGATCTGTCCACCGAGTTCGCTGTTCCGGTACGCCTCAATCTCGACGGACCCGCCCGTCTCATCGGACACGTACTCGTTGAGCCACGCTGCGGCGTCCCCGTGTACAGACCCCTCTGCCGCCGGCGAGTTGGCCTGCAGTGTCGTCGTGCTTCCCCCGCCCAGGATGCTGCTGCACCCGGCGAGGACGCCGAGGCCGGTCGTTGCGATTCCGGCCTTCAGATAGCTTCGCCGCGAAATGCCACCAAGATTGTCATCATTTGCCATGACTGTGAACCACAGGTGTACCAATATTAATGTTCGTATTCAAGACAATCTTGTTTACATATCTATAATACATAAAGGCAGAAAACTTTCCAATGGATTCTGACGTGGAACAATAGCCAAAAGAGTGGTTTCGTCGTTGAATTCGCGCCGCAACGGCGGCAAAAGGTCCGGAAAACCCGACCGAGAACCACTGCGACGTCAGAACGCGGCCCGGGCCCTGGCTCATCCGAACAGCGCCACGAGCGAAAACAGCGTCACGATAGATGCCACCGTTGACGCGAACACGTTCAGGGACGCGAACTCGGTGTCGCCGCCGAGTTCGCCCGCGAACACGAACGTCGACACCGCTGTCGGCGTACCCAGCATCACCACGCTCGCGGTGACAGTCGCCGCGTCGGCAGCTAGCGCCCGGAACACGACCCACGTCAACGCCGGCATGAACACGACTTTCAGGACGACCACCATCCCAGTCCCCCACGCATCGAACGACGGCACCCCCACGTCTAGGGACGCCCCCACGCAGAGCAGCGCCGTTGGCAACGCGAGGGACCCGAGCGCGTCCAGGCCGCCCGCAATCCCAGGAGGAACGCCGACGCTCGACACGCTGACCACGACCCCGGCTACCAGCGAGAGCAACACGGGGTTCGCCGCGAGTTTGGCGACCTCGCGGCGGAACGGCACGTCTGCCTGGTTCACGCTCACGAATACGCCCACCGTGAGCGGAACCTGTACCAGCGATACCACGCCGAGTATTACGCCGGCAACGGCCGTCACCCCCGCTTCGAACGTCGCCGCAATCAACGGGAATCCAAGGTAGCCGATGTTCGAGTGGTAGGACTGTACGACGGCGACGCTCTGTCGGTCGCGCTCACCACGCCGCCGGAAGAACGCCCACGCGAGGCCGGCCGTCGACAGTAACACGAACACGTGCCCGCCGACGAGCGCTGGCGTCACCACCGCCACCATCGACTGGTCGTACGTCGAGACGAAGATGAGCGCCGGGAGTGCGACCCAGTACGCGAACGCATTCAGTCGCTCACTCCGGGTTCGATCGAGGACGTTGCCCGCTCGAAGAGCCGTTCCGGCTAGTAGCAACGCCAGGAGACCGAGCAGCCGACCGACGAGCTCCATGCGTCCCGCAGACCGTACAACTGGTTGGGTGTTTGGATAGTTCCAAATATTTTCCACGCACCGGTAGCGGCGACCACTGAAACGGGCCACAACGCCGGCGAGAATCGCTCCGAAAACGGGGAACCCGTTACAACCAATCCGTCCTGTTGGATCACACAGCTGGCGCCGGTGACCGAAGTGCGCGGGTCAGCAAGGGCCGTTACAGGTGCGATTGCGGAGCCCGAGACCCACAGTCGCTCGGTCCCCGTGGGCTTACAGGCGGCCAACCGCTGCCCGCGCGTGCGGCCGCCGTTCCACATCCGAACGCACCGGGCGAACGTTACGTCACGCGCCGGGTTGGTCCCGTCCTCCTACTTGAACCTACACAGACAGCGGTGACGCTACCACCCGAGAAGCCGACATTCAAGCATCCGCGAGCCGAGCGGTCTGAAAGACCCGAGCCGAGCGGTTCGCCTCGCGAGTAAGCGACGCGCGGCACGAAGCGTTCGAAAATCGCGGACCGATTTTCACAGCTCATCAGAACCGCAGCGCGGTTGCGAGGACGCCGCGATTTGCGCGAACGGGCAGCGTATCGACCCGTGAGCCTAGCGAGCGAACGCGGGCCGACGAGCGACCGCAGGGAGCGAGGCGTGCTTTTGGCCGAGCATTCGCCGAGGCGCGGATACGACGCGCCGCAGAGCAAACGGTCGCTCAGAACGAGTTCTTGAGTTTCTCGAAGAACCCCTGGTCGACGTCGATTTCTTCGCCGCCGGCTTCGGCGAACGCTTCGAGGGCGTCGCGTTGTTCCTCGCTGAGGGATTCCGGGGTGACGACCTGGACGGTGACGTAGAGGTCGCCGTGGCCGCTGCGGCGGAGGCGGGGCATGCCTTTGCCGCGGAGGCGGAAGGTTTCGCCGCTCTGGGTGCCGGCGTCGAGGGTGAAGGTGGCGCCGCCGTCGAGCGTGGGGACTTCGACTTCGTCGCCGAACACTGCCTGGGGGAAAGAGACGGCGTGGCGGTGGTGGAGGTCGTCGCCTTCGCGTTCGAAGTCCGGATGGTCTTCGACCTCGACTTCGACGAGGAGGTCGCCGTTGCGGGCGCCGCGCTCGCCGGGCGCGCCTTCGCCGTCCATGCGCAGGGTCTGGCCGGAGCGGATTCCCTCGGGGATGTCGACAGTGAGGGTGGCTTGTTCGCGGACCTGGCCCTGGCCGCTGCAAGTGGCACAGGTCTCGGAGTGGAGTTCGCCGTCGCCGCCGCACCGCGAACACTGCTGGGTCTGCTGGACGCGGCCGAGTGGCGTCTGCCGGACCTGGGTCACCTGTCCCTGGCCGTCACACTGCGGGCACGTGCGGACGTCCGCGTCCTCGGGGTAGCCCGCGCCGTCGCAGTCCGGGCAGCGTTCGGGTCGGCGAACGGTGACCTGTTTCTGGACGCCGTCGTAGGCTTCCTGGAGAGAGATAGTGAGGCGGGTGCGGAGGTCGCGGCCCTGCTGTGGGCCCTGCTGGCCGCGGCCGCCGCCGCCGAAGAACTGATCGAAGATGTCGCCCATGCCGCCGCCTCCGCCCCCGAACCGGGCCGCCGCCCATGCCGCCGGCGCCGCCGCCCGCGCCGCCGCGCTTCTCGGCTTCCGTGTAGCGTTCGTGGCCGAGCTGGTCGTAGCGCTGTCGTTTCTCCTCGTCAGTGAGGACGTCCTTGGCGTTCTGGATCTTGTTGAACTTCTCTTCGGCGTCCGGGTCGTCGCTGACGTCCGGGTGGTACTCCGAGACCTTCTCGCGGTACGCCCGCTTGATTTCGTCTTCGGTGGCGTCCCTGGAGACGCCGAGTACGTCGTAGAAGTCCTCGCTCATTCGTTGTGGGTATGTATCCCGTTGAGACACTTGAAACGCCCGCTTGCCGGCGTTGCGCGGTCGACGCGCAGAATCTCGTCGATTCCCCCGGATACGGGCCGGTTACGAGGCGCCGTCTTCGCCGGTTAGTTCGTCCTGGTGGACCCGGTAGATGGTGACTTCGTCGTTCTCGTAGATGCGTTCGATGCCGGGGTCCCCGGAGATGTCCGTGGCGCCGAACTCCCCTCGCTCGAGTGGCCCGACCCAGACGTACTCGACGTCGTGTTTTTCGAGGAGAACCGCCCGCGAGCGCGCGTCCTCGGTCTGGTAGATGATGTCGACGTCACTGACCCGCGTGTAGTACATTTCGTCTTCGCGGTAGCCGGTCTCGTGGAACCACCCGGCGACCGTCGGCAAGCCGGTGAGCGTGGACACGGGGTTCTCCCAGCCGCGGTTCAGCCCCGGTTTTTCGACGAACGTCGGCGTCCCGGTTTCGCGTTCCATCCAGAGGACGGACTGCGTGGTGCTGACCTCGCTCTCGAAGTAGTCCATCGCCGCCAGCTCCTCGGGGTGCGCGTCACGGTGGTCCTGGTAGCCGTTCAGCGACGGTTGTTCGCCCTCGCGGTACGGTTCGACGACGTCCCCCGCGACGACGAGCGCGCCGAACAGTGACGACGACACCACGACGAACGCGAGGACGACAGCGACAATGCCGGTGGACAATGCAGGTCCCGAGGAATCACGGAGAGTGCCGCGTGAGAGCCCCGGCACTGCGTCTCGGACGTCCGCGAGGAGCACTGCCGCGACGGGGCCGGCGGCGAGCCCGGCGAACACCCACCCCTGGATGGCGACCTTGAGGGTCGTGTTCCAGCGCACCATCTCGGAGGGGTGGACCTTCGCGTGGACGAGTTCCATGGACAGAATCAGGCCGACGCCCGCCACGACGAGCGTCGTCTCGAAGCCGGCGGACTGCCGGGAGCGCATCGTGATCCACGCGGCGGCGACGACCGGCAGAAGAACGGCGATGCCGCCGAGGTCGCCGAGGCCGCGGG
>NZ_WUUU01000032.1 GCF_009831555.1 Halobacterium bonnevillei
CGCCCGCCTCGCGGACGGCGGCCAGGACGTCGCGGAGCATCGCGGCCGCGAACTCGCGGCGCTCCGCGGGCGAAAGAAGCGAGGAGAGTCGCGTGTTCGGATCCGACGGGTCGAACGGGACGATGACCCGCATCCCTCAACCGAGTTTGTCGTAGCTGTCCTGCTGCTGGAGGTACCAGTAGACGCCGCCGCCGAGCAACAGCAGGACGACCAGCGCCGCTCCGACCATGATGATGAGGTCGGTCCGCTGGGCAGAGGACGCCGCGTCGTTCGCGGCGCTCTCGGCGTCCTCCGCGTTACTGATCGCTTGCTCGAACTGGCCGCCGTTGTAGAACTGGATGGCGTCCTCGAGGTCGCTCTCGGCGCCACTGACGCCCGCGCCGCTGCTCTGAGCGTCCTCGACGGCGTCCTCTGCGTCCTCGATCGCAGTCCGGGCTTGCTGGCTCTCGGCCGTGTACGGCCGCGCGTTGTACGTCTCCAGCGTGTTGCTCGCGCCGCCTTCCTGGGACTGCGCGAATTCGGCGTACGTGATGCGCTGTGGCGGGTCGTAGCTCCACGACCACGCGTTCGAGGACGGCGTCGTGCCGACCACGGTGACCTCGGCGCGGACCACGTTGTCCGCGGCGTCGAGCTGATAGCTCGCTTCCTGGCCGGTCAGCGTGGACTCGTCCACCTGGTTGCCGGCGTTGTCGTACGTGACGACCTGCCAGGTCACGTCGGTGAGCCCGGTCTCCATCTGGAGCGTCCACCGCTCGTAGTCCTCGAAGAGGCCCGTGAATTCGTAGGTCGTTTCCTGTTGCTGGCCGGACTCGACGGACGCCGGGGTGTCGCCGGAAATCGAGACGGCTGCGGCTGGCACCACGGCGAACGCGAGGACGACAACGAGGGCGACCGCTAACTTAGAATAGCGGCTCAAGTTCATCGTCGTCGTCTTCGACCAAGTCCTGCAAGTTCTCTTCGCTTTCCTCTCGGATGTCGTCGATGTTGTCCTGGGCTTCGATGGCAACTTCCTGGAGCTCCTTGATGCGGGGAACGTTGTTCACGCCAGACAGCAGGACGACTGATGCGACCTGCTGGGAGTCCCGTACCGGGTAGTCTCCGCCGCGGACTTCCATCGACCCGGTCTGCTCCTCGAGCCACTTCCGCCCGCGCTCTATGCCTTTCCGGTTGAGGTAGTGCGGCGGGCCGGCGGTCACGAGGAGCGCGCGCTCCGAGCCCTCGATCTCGCACGGGAGCGTCAGGCGGCCCAGCGCCGCCTTCCGGACGAGACTGGTGATGCGGTTCGTCGTCGAGGCGGAGTCCTCGACGGGGTCGTCGTCGCCAGTGAACCGCGACAGGAGACCGCTGCTGTTCCGTTCGTTGTCCACGCCCTCGGAGGCGTATCCGACCGTGGAGACGCCGCCACCCGCGAGCGTGTTGATGATCTCGCTGGAGTCGACGACGGACTCCGCGACGTCTCTGCCCTCGTCGACTTCGCCGGCGCCGAACAGGATGCCGAAGCGGGTGACGATCTCCTCGTTGATCTCGTCGTAGCCGCCCTGCATCGATTCGCCGGACTTCCGCCAGGCGTCGTTGTCGAACACGAGGAGGTTGTCCACCTCGCGGACGAACGTCTGGAACGACCGCGCCGCGTTCAGCGTGTAGATGCCGCCCTCGTCGCTACCGGGGAGGACGCCGAGACCGTAGACGGGTTCGGTGTAGATGCGTTTGAGGTGCTTCGCGATGACCGGGGAACCGCCGGACCCGGTACCACCGCCCAGGCCGGCGATGACGAGGAACGCGTCGACCTCGTGGACCGGAATCGAGTCGATTGCACCCTGCACCTCGTCGATGTCTTCTTCGGCGATTTCCGCGCCGAGTTCGTTGTCCGCGCCCACGCCGTGGCCCTTCACCCGGGACTGGCCGATGAGGACGCGGTTCTCCTGCGGGACGTGCTCCAAGCCCATGAGGTCGGCTTTGGCGGTGTTAACGGCGACAGCAGCACGCACGATACCGGAGTCGTGCCGCTTGTCGTACTCGAGGAACTTGTCGAGTATTTTACCGCCCGCCTGACCGAACCCGATCATTGCGAGTTTCATACGGAACCCTTTGAACAATTAGAGTAGAAACGGGCGTATAAGGCTTTTGCAGACGGGTGTCGGACGGTTCAGGGATTGGACTGGTTTTCGCCAGATAGCGTGCAGTACATGGATATATATCGTACTCTTTCCTGAGAGGACCACTCGCCGAGTTTAAGTTTGTTGGAACATGTCTCCTGGGCGAGAGTATACGAGGCCGGCGCGACGTTAGTCAGTCGTTAAGGCCGAGGTAGTCCGCGAGTGTCTGTAATTCCGAGGGGTCGACGCCGAAGGCGGTCACGTCGTTGTCGCGAACGGTGTTGTCGAACTTCAACGACCGGTACTGGTCGGTGCCGAACGGCACGAACGGCAGGGGGTCTGCGAGCCGCATTCCGATGCCGGCCAGCGGCATCGGAACCGGGAGAATCCGGACGGACTTCCCCTCCGCGCGGTATACCATGCGCGTGACGTCGCCGAGCGTCAACACGTCCGGGCCGCCGATGTCGTACGTCTGCCCCCAGTGCTCGTCGTCCTCGACGGCGTCGGCGAGGAGCGCTGCGATGTCGCCCACCCAGATGGGCTGGAAGCGCGTGCGGCCGCCGCCCGGCAGCCCCGTGACGTACGGCGTCGTCAACTGCTTCGTGAACGCGACGAACTCGCCGCCCTCCCCGAAGACGACGGACGGCCGGACGATGGTGTACGCCAGGTCCGAGTTCCGCACGACGTCCTCGGCCGCGCCCTTCGCGCGGATGTACGCCGTGTCGCCCTCGGCGTCGGCGCCCAGCGCGGACAACTGGAGGATGTAGTCCAGTCCCGCCTCCGCTGCGGCCGCGACGACGTTCTCGGTGCCCCCGAGGTGGACCTCGCGGTGGCGGTCGTCGCCGTCTTTCGGCTGGAACAGCGGCGACAGCGCAACGAGATTCACCACCGCGTCGTGCCCCTCGATGGCGTCGCTGACGGAGTCGTACGCCGTCACGTCACCGACGACTGTCTCGACGCTGTCCGGCAGGTCAGCGCCCTCGGGGTGGCGGGACAGCGCAGTCACGTCGTGGCCTCGCTCGTCGAGTTCCCGGCAGAGGTGTGTTCCGATGAAGCCCGTCCCGCCGGTTACCATTACGTCCATGTCCGACACAGAAGCGCGGCAGCGTCCTAAAAGTATGCACGTTCGACGACACCACCGCGGCGCCGGTCCACGCCCGACGCCACGTTCGGTCCTCACTACCTGCTGTCCCGCCACTTCGTCCGGAGTCCCGTTCCTCACTACCCGCTGATACCTCGCTGCGTCCGGTGCTGTGTTCCTCGCCGCCCGTCCGGGGCCGCAACGAACCCGAAGCCGTTTGTACGTCCGTTCTCGTCTTTCAGGCATGCTCGTCACGCTGGAGGGCATCGACGGCAGCGGCAAGACCACCGTCTGGGAGGCCCTGCGGGACACCCGCGGCGACGGCTACACGTTCACCCACGAGCCCACCGACTCGTGGTACGGCGAGGCCGTCCGTCGCTCCGAGGCCGCCGATCAGGCCGACCCGCTGGCCGAACTGTTCCTCTTCACCGCCGACCACGCCGACCACCTCTCCCGGGTCGTCCGGCCCGCGCTCGACGACGGCGACGTCGTCGTCTCAGACCGCTACTCGGACTCCCGGTACGCCTACCAGGGCGTGGCCCTCGACGGCCAGGTCCCCCGGCCGATGGAGTACATCCGCGGCATCCACCAGCCGTGGACGCGACCGCCCGACGTGACGCTGTTCTTCGACGTCGACCCCGAAACCGGCGCCGCGCGCTCGGGCGCCACGAACAAGTTCGAGCAGGTGGAGTTCCTCAGCCGCGTCCGCGACAACTTCGAGCAACTGATCGACTACGACCCCCAGCGCTTCGTGCGCATCGACGCCACCCAGTCGCCGGAGACGGTCCTCGACGAGACCGAGGCCGTCCTCGACCGCGTCCTCACCGAGTGACTACGCCAGACGGGCGGCGACGACGGCGACCAGGGCGGCAGTGAGGCCGACGCCCACAGCGTCCGCTGCGAGCACGGAGACCAGTAGGTCCGCCCGTGTGACGTCGAGGACGAGCCCGTTCACCGCGTACGTCCCGAGGAAGAAGACCAGGTAGCCGGCGGCGTTCCCGACGAAACTGCCGCCCACTGCCCGCAGTCCAGTCCGTCGACCGGCGTCGAATCCGAGTGCCGCGGCGACGAGCGGCGCGACGTTGTTCACCGAATACGGTGACGTCCACTGGAGGGCCCCCGACTGGCCGAACTGCGTGGTCGGTCCGACGGTGCTGTGGAGTGTGGCTGTGGCGGCGACGCCGGCGAACAGCGCCGCGAAGACGGCGACTGCCAGTTCGATGTCGTCTCGTCGAAGCCGCGACGCGAGCCATTGCTGGAGGGCGGGCATCGTTCCCTGCGACTCGGCGGGCACGCTTGGCTGTTTCGCCGAACGCAGCCACGCGCCCGCTGCCCAGTGGCACGAAGCACCTATCACCTAGCCGGACGACTGGTTCCGGGATGGCCGACGACGGGGCTGACGACGAAGCCGACGACAGCTTCTCGCTCAGCCTGCCGCCGATTCGGCTGCCGCCGCTGTTCCCGGCGGACTTCCGCATCCTGTGGCCGAGTCCGGGCGAGAAACTGCGCGGGCGCGTCACCCGCCGGGGCGTCGCGGCGGCGCTCGTCGCCTTCGACCTGGTCGACGCCGTGCTCGCAGTGTCGGCCGACAGCACCGTCCTCGCCGCGGTTCGCGTGGTGGGCGGGGCGCTCCTCGCAGCGACGACGTTCGGGACCGCCGGGGTCGGCTACGTCTGGGAGGCCGCCGCCGTGATCGCGGGCGTCGGCGAACTCACGGTCGTGCCGACGCTGACGTTGCTGCTACTCGCCGGTCTGGTCCGGGACGTCCTCTAGTTCGTCGGGCGCCGGCACCCAGAACAGGTCGATGGACCACCCGAGGAAGAACGGGAACGCCCACGTCACGACGATCAACTGCCCGGCGTCGTCGAACGCGCCGGCGCCGAGGCCGAGGGCGCCCAGCGCCAGCGTCGTGAAGACGTAGACCAGCGGAATCAACACCGCGGTGTAGACGATCGACCCCCAGCGCGTCTGCAGGGTGACCCGGAAGTAACGCGCGCCGACGGCGGCGATAGCGGTGTGCACGAGGACGATGACGCCGACGCCCGCGGCGGTGACGGCCGAGACCATATCGCCGGCTACGTGCTCGTTGCGTTTTTCGCTATCGGTAAGTGACTGCGGGGTGTCCGGCCGCGTATGCACCGCGCCATCGGGGACCGGACGTTCGCGGACACCGCCATGGACGAAGCGACCGCGCGCGACGTGTTCCGGGACATGGTCCTAGCACGCGAGTTCGACGAGCGGGCGCTGTCGCTGCAGCGCCGCGGCTGGATGCCGGGGTACCCGCCGTTCAAGGGTCAGGAGGGGTCGCAGGTCGGCGCCGCGTACGCCATGACCGGCGACGACTGGCTGTTCCCGACGTACCGGTCGAACGCGATGCAGTTGGCCCGCGGCGTTCCCGCAAGCGACATCCTGCTGTTCCGCCGCGGATTCGCGGAGTACCACTCCGATCACGACGTCCCGGTCTTCCCGATGGCCATCCCCATCGCCAGCCAGATTCCCCACGCCGTCGGCGCCGGCATGGCGATGAACTACGAGGGCGACGACGACGCCGTCGTCTGCTACTTCGGTGACGGCGCGACCAGCGAGGGCGACTTCCACGAGGCCGCGAACTTCGCGGGCGTCTTCGACGCGCCGGTCGTGTTCTTCTGCGAGAACAACAACTGGGCGATCTCGCTGCCGCGGGAGCAACAGACCGCCAGCGACTCCATCGCCGTGAAAGCCGAGGCATACGGCTTCGAGGGCGTCCAGGTCGACGGCAACGACCCCGTCGCGGTGTACGAGACTGTCGGCGACGCGCTCGAGGACGCCCGCGGCGGTGACCCGGTGCTCGTCGAGAGCCTGACGTACCGCCAGGGCGCACACACCACGAGCGACGACCCCGAGCGCTACCGCCCCGAGGACGAGGACCTGCCGGAGTGGCGAACTGCCGACCCGCTGGACCGCTTCGAGTCGTACCTCCGCGAGCAGGACGTCGTCGACGACGAGTTCGTCGAGGACTGCTGGGCGGACGCGGAAGCCGAACTCGAAGCCGCCATCGACGAGGCCGAGGCGAACAGCGTCCCGGACCCCGAGGACGTCTTCGACCACCTCTACGAGGACCTCCCGCCGCGCCTCCAGGACCAGAAGGCGTGGCTCATGGAGTACCTCGAGGACCACGACCCGCAGGAGATGGAGTTCTGAGCTGCGCAATCGGGCGGCACGCTCGTTGCGGGCAGCCGACCGGACTCAGCGCTGTGCCGGTCAGGAGGCGGACAGAGAGATGTACGTCTTCGTGTCGGTGACGCCGGCGACGGTGCCGATGCGGTCCGAGACCGTGCTGAGGACTTCGTGGACCTCGTCGCCGCCGACTTCCACGATGATGTCGTACGTGCCCGCGACGACGTGCGCCTCGGTGACTCCCTCGAGGCCGACGACCTGGTCCCGGACGTCGCTGGACGCCCCGGCCCCCGTCTTCACCATGATGAACGCGTGAACCATACGTCACGTTCGACGGGCGCCACCAAAAGAATTGTTGCGTGGTAACGAGGCACAAACATATTTGTCGCCGCCCGACGTACGATGCCTATGCGCATTGTCATCATCGGCGCCGGGCGGGTCGGCCTCCGAACCGCCCGCATCGTCGAGAACGAAGGACACAGCGTCACGCTCGTGGAACGCGACTACGACAAGGCCGAACGCGCGCGAAACGAGGACTTCGACGTCATCGAAGGCGACGGCTCCAGCGAGGACGCCCTCGAACACGCCGGACTCGAAGACGCGGACGCCCTCGGCGCCCTCACCGGCGACCTCAACACCAACTTCGTCGCCTGCATGGTCGCCAAACACGAGGGCTGTCGCACCGTCATGCGGATCGACGAGGACTACCGCGAGAACATCTACCGCAAGTACGCCGAGGAAGTCGACGAGATCGTCTACCCCGAACGCCTCGGCGCCATCGGCGCGAAGAACGCGCTCCTCGGCGGCAACGTCACCGCCATCGCCGACCTCGCCGAGAACCTCCAGGTCGTCCAGTTCACCGTCTCGCAGGACGCCCCCATGCGCGGGTACACGCTCAGCGAACTCGAGCTCCCCTCGGGCGCCCGCATCCTGGCGTTCGGCAAGAAAGACGGCGCGCTCGGCCTCCCGCTCCCACACGAAACGCTCGAAGTCGGCGACCGCCTCGCAGTGCTCTCCGAATTCGACACCCTCGACGACGTCCGCCAGATACTCGTCGGCAACGAAGTCGCCGCGGAGGGGATGTAGATGGTCACCGCCTACGTCCTGGTCAAAGCCCACACCGGCCAAGCCGACCGCCTCCTCGACGACGTCGCCGCCATCGACGGCGTCGTCGACGCCCACATCGTCGCCGGCGACGTCGACCTCATCGCCAAACTCGACGTCGACTCCCCCACCGAAGTCAAGGACATCGCCGCCAACAAAATCCAGCACACCGACGGCGTCGAAGACACCGAGACGTACATCAGCATGTAATCGCACTTTTTGCTCTACGGGGTCGTCTCCGGCGACCCCCGTTTACTCACGGCGCTACGCTCCGTTCGCGTGGTTAGCGGGACCTTCGGTCCCGCTCAACTCGGCAAAAACGTGCGGAAAAAGCACTCCTCCTTCCCACCGTCAGAGCAACGTTCTGACGCGCTCTCGTTCGCTTCGCTCACGAGAACGTTGGTCGGTCGTCGGCCCGCGCTCCCTGCGGTCGCGCGGTGACTCGCGGCGCTCAGGACCTTCGGACCGTTCGCGCCGCGAATGCTCGCTGCTGGTTTGCTGGGTCCGTTACAGCGGTGTGCCGTCCGGGTTCTGGGCATTTTGCGCGGCCTGCTGTCGCATCTCCTGGACTTTCTCGACGTAGTCGTAGCCGGGGATGACGCCCTGGAACCACGTGCCCTCGACGTAGTTGACGAGCGCGAGCGCGTCGGCAGCGGCTTTGCCCGAACGCGGTGTCAGCGTCAGTGACATGGTGATGTCGCCGTCCTCGCGGGAGACGTCCGTCACGTCCACGTTCTCGGCGAGCGTGACGCCGTCGGCGTCGCGGACGCGGCGGTCGAACGTGTCGAACCAGCCGTCCTCGACGCGTCGGCGACGGGTTCGTTCGTGGCGGCGTCAAGCGTCGGGACGACGACTTCGATCTCGACGGTGTCGTCGGCGACGGTGACCGAGGCGTCCCAGTCGTTGGTCGTCGGCTCGAACCCGCCGTCGACGGACTCGAAGCGCGCGTGGTCGGCGAACTCGTCGGCGAGCGCAGTCATTACCAGCGAGAAGGGAGCGCTCGCAGTTGGGTGTTGCGCTCGGTTGCGGCCCGTCCAGTGTCGCTACTCGTCGCTGTCGATGGCGGCCCCAGCGGAAGCGAGCCGGTGTTACTCGCCGTCCGTCGGCGCGGCGCTACTGAGTGGGTGGGCTGGCTCCACGACGTCGCAGAGCGTCCCGTCCTCGAACAGCGCGGCGAGGACCAGCTGTTCGCAGTTGTGGAGTTGTTCGTCCAGCGCCGCCTCGTCGATGCCCAGTGATTCGGCCACGTCCGCGAGCGTCGCGCGCCGCGGCCACTCGTAGAACCCCTCGCTGAGCGCGGTCAACAGGACGCCGCGCTGCCGTCGCGGCAACACCTCGTGGATTTCCTCCTGGACCGTCGCCGCGCCGACGCCCGCCCGCTGTCGGCAGCAGCCCCCTCGCTACCGGCGGGGTCGGTGCCGTCGCTCTCGCCGTCGACGGGCTGTTCTGAACGGACCTCGACGGCCGCGTCTTCCGCGAGGATGTCCCGGACGACGGCGCGAGCCTCGTCGCGCGGCAACTCCGCGACGACGGTTCCCTCCCCCTCGTCGCTACGGACCACCCGCGGATACGCGCCGCTCTCCGCCAGCGACACCGCGATACAGCCCCCAGCGACCTCGAACTCGAAGAGACATTCGTCACCGTCCTCCGCCAGGACCGTCGGCTGGACCTGCGGCGTCTCGCGCGCCAGCGACAGAATCCGGTCCGCGTCCGCGCCCCGAACCCGGAAGAACTCCGAGTAGACGCCCCCGCCGCGGTGAATCATCTCCTCGAGTTCGAACGCACACGACTCGGACGCGGACGCCCCCACGAACGGATAGCGGTCGTCGTCCACCCTGAATTCGATCGCCACGTTGTCTGGGGGAGACTGGTGTGGCATGCCATACGAATGTAGTGCTCATTCCACAAAAAGTTCGCTGCTCGTCGTGACCCGACGCCGGACTCCGGGCGCCTCGTTCCGTCGGCCGTGGCAGAGACGTCGTTGGATTGTCGCAGTTTAGGTGCGCCAGCAGGCCGATGCTGGGGGGTGAGCGGTTCGCCGTGCCGGCTGGCGGTGGTGCGGGCAGTTCGATTATGGCGCTGTAGTGTGTACTCCCGGGCGTGTCCGACCCGTCGACGACCGACTCCCGGACGCGGCGACTGGTCGCGTACCTGCGGCAGAACCGCGACCAGATGGTGGTCGACGCCGCCGTCTTGCTGTCGTGGATCGTCGTTTCCGCGGCACTCTTCCGGATTCTCTCGGTACCCCAGTGGCTGCACTATCTCGTGCTCTTCGTCGGCATCGGCGCGTACAGTCGACTGACGCCGGACTGGGAGCGCCCGTACCGGCGGTCCGGCTGACTACACTGGCAGCGGCGTGTGCCGCAACAGCGGGAGGAGTGTCGCGACGAGCCACAGCAACACGCCCGTCCTGAGGTGGTCCGGCCCCTCGCTGTCGTGGCGTTCGACCCGGGAATTCCCCACGGCGACCAACCCCAGCGCGACGGCCAGCGCGCCCCGGTGGACGAGCACGTCCAGCGGCAGTTGCGTGACGCCGAGGTACGAGTAATCCAGCAACACGCCCGCGATGAACCCGACCGACGCCCCGGCGAACGCCCGCGACCGGTCCAGCGGCCGCGCGAGCAGGTACGCCGCGAGCGGGAGTCCGACGAACAGCACTGGATAGAGCGCGATCGCGAACACCTTCGGCGGGACGTCGAACGACCGCTCGAGCGAGAGCCCGCCCAGGCGCACGAACAGGAGCACGACGGCGACGCCGGCGGCCAGGAGGAGCGTCCGCACGTCCCGCGTCGGAACGTGCTCGCGGAGCGTCGCGCTGAGGCCGCGCCGGCGCGCTCCCGCCAGTCCGAGCACGAACGCGAGGCCGGCGAGCGCGGACTGCGCTCCGTCCGCCCGGAAGTCGACGATGGTCAGCCACTGATCGAAACTCGGGTCACTATCGGCGCCCACTGGGACTCTCGTGATGTCCGGGCTGCCGCCCGCTGCGAACTCCCGTTCGACGTACGACTGCGATTCCGTCGTGCTCCTGACGATGTGTCGGCCCATGAACCAGTCCCAGTGCTCGTGGTGGGCCTGCATCGCGGTCCACTCGCTGTCAGCCTCGGACGGCGCGTACGCCCGAATGTGGTGGCGACTCCCCAGGTACCTCCCGTCGTGCACCTGGTAGTGCTCCGTGAGCCAGACGCCGCCCTGGAGGTCGATGAGGTAGGCGAACCGGTTCGCGCCGTCGGCGACCTCCCACTCGATGGTCGTCGGGTTCACGACGTTCGTGTTCTCGTCGGGTGCGACCTCCTGTTCATCCTCGCTCGTATCAGTCCAGTTCCCGCGGTCGCTCTCCAGAAGCCCTCGATGCACGTCCTCCGGGTCGCCGTAGACGACCACGTTGATGGGGAGCGTCGCCTGCTCGAAGGACAGTCCGCGACTCGTGTACAACCACAGCTGTCGGTCGTCGTTCTCCAGCGGAATCACCGTCAGCGTGCTCTCGGCGTCCCCCTGGGTCCCCCCGACCTCCGCCACGGCGAGCGAGCCGAACGACCCCGCCGCCAGTACGGCGACCAGCACGAGCACCGCCGTCGCCGGCCGGAGTTCGACCGCCATTCTGTCTCGGCCTACGGGGACGACCCCCAAATACGTGTCCGCCAGTGACCGCTCTCGGGACTCCGCCAGCGATGTCGCTGCTCGTGTTCACTCGTCGCAGATGCGAGGGGTGGGATGCGAACCGCCTGCAGACGGTCGCTCACCGCGCTCGCGCTGCGATTGCCGTGCTTCGAATCCCACGTCTCCTCGCCTGCTCACGTTCGTTCGCGGGACGAGTGCGAGGGGTGGGATTCGAACCCACGAACCCCTACGGGAGCGGGTCTTAAGCCCGCCGCCTTTGGCCGCTCGGCCACCCTCGCATCCGGTCGGACGGCCGCGGGGTGGAAGTCCGTTACGGTGTCGACGTTCGAGCGAACCCAGCATTCCTGACAAGTCGCCGCTTGAGCCGCGTGTCGGCCACACTGAAGCGAATGCTGACGCAAACGCTGGGCGGTACAGTCATTGGGTAGGGCCACGAGCGAGCGGAGGCTCCCGGTGTCATTCGCTCCGGTACCCAGTGGTAGCGGCGTCAGGCGAGTCGGTGGTAGACGACGTGCTGGACGCCCACGGCGGCGCCGAGGCCCAGGCTCCCGGCGAGCAGCGGGAGGCGGTTCGCGACCGTCCAGTCCAGCCCGAACGCGACAGCCGTCGCTGCGAGCGCGAGCAGGTAGACGACGACGGTCGCGAGGAGGGCGCGGGCGGCGGCGCGCACGCTACCAGTCGACGGAGATTGTGCCGTCGCCGTGCGGGTCGGGCGCGATCTCCTCGTCGGTTCGGCGGTCGACGACGTGGATGCAGCCGTCGTCTTTCTTCGCGGGGCAGGCGTTCGCCGCGTCGACGTTGTGGTCGAGGTCGTCCTCGTCGAAGAAGTACGTCCCCGGCTGGGCCATCCCGGACGTGACGTCCATCTCCCAGTTGTCCGACACCTCCGCGCACTTCCCCGCGCCGAAGCACTTGTTCGCCTCGAAGAGAATCTTGTACGGCTTCTGTTCGACGGGCGGTGCGTCGGCCTCGCCGATCTCGCTGGGGTCGACGGTCGCCTCCGAGTCGGTCATCACCCGAGTATTGGTGCCACCGGGTTTTGAGTTGTCGGTCCGCAGCAGCCCGCGCGGGGCAGTAATCTCTCGTCCGTGAGCCCGGGCAGTCAGTCCGCCGAGTCGGCGTCCCCGCCGTCCGCCACGGCGGGCGCGGGGGTGTCGCGCTGGCGCTCGAACCACTGCCAGTCGTTCGTCCGCTGGCCGCGGGATTCCAGGTCCCAGGGGTCGTCGACGGCCCGCGGGCCCTCCAGCCACGAAATGACGACGTTCCAGACGAACAGAATCTGGCCGACGGCGAGCAACACCGCGCCGACCGTCGCCAGCTGGTGGAGGTCGGCGAAGTACGAGACGGGGCCGACGCTGAGTTCGTAGCCGGCGTACCGACGCGGCATCCCGCCGTAGCCGAGCAGGATCATCGGGAAGAACGTGAGGTTCGTCCCGACCATCGACAGCCAGAAGTGCGCGTGCGCGAGGCGCTTCTGGTACCACCGGTCGGTGACCAGCGGGAACCAGTAGTAGACGCCGGCGAAGATGGCGAACGCGATGGCGCCCATGATGACGTAGTGGAAGTGTGCGACGACCTGGTACGTGTCGTGGAGGATGAGGTCCACGGGGATTGCGGCCTCGAAGACCCCGGTGACGCCGCCGATGATGAAGTTGAACACGAACCCGACGCAGAACAGGAACGGCGCGGTGAGCCGGAGGCTGCCGTGCCACATGGTCGTGATCCAGTTGAAGACCTTCACCGCGGACGGGATCGCGATGGCGATGGAGACGGCCATGAAGCCGGCGCGGAGGCGCGGGTCGATGCCGGTGGCGAACATGTGGTGGGCCCAGACGCCGAACGAGAGGACGCCGAGCGCGAGCGTGGAGTAGACGACGAACTTGAACCCGAACAGCTTCCGGCCGGTGAACTTCGGCAGGATGAGCGAGATGAGCCCCATCGGCGGCAACACGAGGATGTAGACCTCTGGGTGGCCGAAGAACCAGAACAGGTGCTGGAAGAGAATCGGGTCGCCGCCGCTCACGGTGAAAAAGGTCGTCCCGAAGTTCCGGTCCAGCAGCAACATTACGAGGACGCTGCCGAGCAGCGGGAACGCGAAGATGATCTGGCCGGACTGGACGAGCATCGTCCACGAGAAGATGTCGAGGTTCGCCCAGGTGACGTCGTCGCCGCGTTCCGCGAGGATGGTGGCGACGAAGTTGATGGCGCCCATCGTCGCGGAGACGCCGGTCAGGTGCAGGCCCAGCAGCATGAGGTCGACGCCGGGGTTCGCCTGTTCGATGGACAGCGGCGGGTACAGCGTCCAGGCGGTCTGTGCGCCCTCGAAGCCGATGCCGAGCGGCTGGGCGATGAGTCCGCCCCAGATGAGGAGGGCGCCCGGCGGGAGCAGCCAGAACGCGATGGCGTTGATGCGCGGGAACGCCATGTCGTCGGCGCCGATCAGCAGCGGGATGACGTAGTTCCCGACGGCCGCGATGATGGGCGTCCCGAACAGGAACAGCATCGTGATGCCGTGCGTCGTCACCAGCGCGTTGTACGTCGACGGCGAGAGGAGGTCGATCGGCGCCGTCACCAGTTCCGCGCGCATCAGGAGGACGGCGATGCCGCCCCACGCGAACGAGAGCAGGGCGAACGCGCCGTAGAGCACGCCGACGTCCTTGTGGTCGACGGTGGTGAGCCAGCGCACGACGCCGCCGGGTTTCTCCCGGTGGCCGTGCTCGGGTTCGCGGCCGTACGCGCCGCCGCGGTCGCCGAATGGAGTGTACGACTGCCAGTTCTCTGCGTTCGCGAGCGCCCACGCGACGAGGAACAGGAGCACGCCAGTTGAGACTGTGAGAGCGAGGGTTCCAGTACCGACTGCCATGCGGCCGCGTTCTCGATGCCCGTAGTTGGGCGTTGCCGCGAACGTGTTCGACCCCGGCACGTCGCGGGATTTCGTGCCGCCAGCGCGGCACCAGGGGGTTCACGCTGGGTGGTGTTCCGGTCGCCGTGCGGCGCCAGTGCTCGCGTCGCTGCGCGTTCGAGAGAACGCCGTGAGAGACGTCAGCCGGGCGGGGCCGCGTTAGTCGTGGATCTCGACGGACTCCAGGAGGAGTTCGCGCTGCGGCTGGTCGTTGCGGTCGGTTTCGACGTCACCGATGGCTTCGACGACGTCCATGCCGTCGGTGACCTCGCCGAAGACCGCGTGGCGGTCGTCGAGGTGCGGCTGGGCGTCCAGGGTGATGAAGAACTGGCTGCCGTTCGTGTCCGGGCCGGAGTTCGCCATCGACAGCACGCCCGCGTCGTCGTGGCGAAGGTCGTCGTGGAACTCGTCCTCGAACTGGTAGCCGGGGCCGCCGCGACCGGTGCCGGTGGGGTCGCCGCCCTGGATCATGAAGTCCTCGATGACGCGGTGGAACGGCACGTCGTTGTAGAGGGCGTCCCCGCGGACTTCGCCGCTCTCGGGGTCCTCCCACGTGTGCGTTTCGGGCGCGGGGTCGGCGTCGGCGGCGGGGTCGTGTTTCGCGAGGCCGACGAAGTTCTGGACGGTCGTCGGCGCTTTCTCGTCGTACAGTTCGACTTCGATGTCGCCCTCTGTGGTGTGGAGGGTAGCCTCGACGGTCATACTCCAAGAGACGCCACGGTGTCGGATAACGCTACCTACTCGGCGCGACGCCACCCGTGTGTGCCTCGCCGCGTCGCTACGACGGCCCCTCTACGACGCGGGCGTTGTCGTCCAGGCGGAACCGGATGTCGCCGTTCGGGCCGGCGTCGATGCCGACGCGGACGGGGTCCTCGGAGACGAGCGTAGCAGCGCCCGGGACGCAGCAGTCGATGGTCCAGAACGGGCGCTCGCGGACGTCCACCCCGGCGTCGCGGTACGCCGCGACGACCGCGGGGTGCTCGAGGACGAGCAGACCGACCGGGACACCGAGGTGGTGGCCGCAGCGCCCGCACTCCGGGACGTACACGAAGTCGATGGGGCGCGTCCTCGTCGAGGTCGCGGTGCAGCGACCACGTCATTTCGCCGTGGCACAGCGGACAGGCGCCGCGCCGCGCGAGCTCGACGTCCCCGCGGAGTTTCGCGTCGAACACGCGGACGGCGTCCTCGAGGGGCGTGCTCCTCGACGGTCGCCGGTGGGACCGCGTCGGCGAACCCGTGGCCGTTCCCGCAGGTCACCGTGAGCAGTCCGCCCTGGTAGCGGGCTTCCAGCGGCTCGCCGCAGCGGCCGCAGTCGTCGCCGAGCGGCTCCGGGT
This sequence comes from Halobacterium bonnevillei, assembly GCF_009831555.1. Classification (GTDB taxonomy): domain Archaea; phylum Halobacteriota; class Halobacteria; order Halobacteriales; family Halobacteriaceae; genus Halobacterium; species Halobacterium bonnevillei. The sequence goes on from NZ_WUUU01000032.1 coordinate 15,292, forward strand.
CGCGCTCCGGGGGGTCGTCGAACTCGCCGCCGAGCACAGACCCAGCGGCGCGCACGCCGATTGCGGACAGCGTGTACCCGTCTTCGGCCTCCGAGACGAAGTGCCCGCGGAGTTTCCCGAGGTGGTAGTTGAACCGGCCGGAGTCGGAGGCACCGACGCGCTTGCGCAACTCGGAGAACGAGAGTTCCGGCTGGTGGGGGTCGTCGCGTCGAGCGTGAGCGAGCGCGCGCACGATGGCCGCTCTGGTCTCGTCGGCCAGGAGGTCGAAGCCGTCGCCGCCTGTCATATCCGTCGATTCTCGTCAATCCATTAAGCAGTTTCCCACGGCGCGCGTCGCAGTCAGGACAGACAGGTGAGCGGTGCGGGCCCCGGGCTCGCCGTCAGAACGAGCAGAGGTCCGCGAGCACGCTCTCGGCACGCCCGCTGGCGATGACGTCGGCGGCGACTTCCAGTCCTTCGTCGAGGGACGCGACGTCCTCGCGGGCGTACATGCGGAGCGCCGCGTTCAGTTTCACGGCGTCCGCGAACTCGTCGGTGCGCTCCCCCGCGAGCACGTCCGCCGTGATCTCCGCGGAGTCCGCGGCGACGTCCTCGACTTCCAGGTCCTCGCTGGTGATGTCCATGCCGTAGTCCTCCGTCTCGATGGTGAAGTCCTCGAGGTCGGCGCCCTCGTTCCACTCCGCGACGGTCGTCGAGCCCGGCCGGACGTCGTCGTACCCCTCCATCCCCTGGAACATGAGCACGCGGTCGAACCCGGCGTCACGACTCTCGCGCGCGGTTTCGACGATCTTCTTCGCGAACGCGAGGTGGTAGAACGAGCCGAGGTGGACGTTCGCGTTCGCGGGGTTCGCGAGCGTCTCCACCGTGTTCACGAACGTCCGCACGCCCATGTGGTCCCGGCGGTCCCAGAGCGCGTCCACGACGGGGTTGAACTTCGGCTGGTAGTAGAACCCGAACCCGTGCTCGTCGACCATCGCCGCGGACTCCTCTGGTTCGAGTTCCGTGCGGACGCCGAGTTCGTCGAGGACGTGCTTGTACGCGTCCTGTTTCTGCGTCGGGACGCGGTCCCCGGAGTGGACGACCACGGGGGTGCCCGCCGCTGCGGCGACGACGCCGGCCGCGACGCCGAAGATGGCGGAGTCGCCCTTGCCGTCGTAGTTCGCGCCGCAGTCCACGGGGTCGACTTCGGGTTCCGCGTCGACGACGCTCTCGCGGTGCATCACGTCGACGTACGCGCCGAGTTCCTCGCCGTTGTTGCGCTTCCAGCGGTTCGCAAGCCAGAACGCCCCCAGGGTCGTCTGGTCTGGGGTCAGGTCGAGGATGCGCTGGAAGGCCTCTCTGGCCTGCTCGCGGGACATGTCCGCGGCGGACTTCGGCCCGGACCCGACGACTTCCGTCATCAACCGCTGCAGCGGCCACTCGCCGTGGGAATCGTTCATGCCCCCAGGTTGCGTCTCCACCCGCCTAAATCCACCCGATTTCTCGCCGCGCGAGTGCACCACGGCGCGCCGACGGTGGCCGCGAACCGGTAAACAGTAGCCGCGCCAGTCCAAACGGACGCCAATGGCAGCGGCTGACTGGCGCGACCGCATCGACGACACCGACGCCCGTCTCATCGACGAGTACCAGAGCGGCTTCCCGGTCCAGGAGCGGCCGTTCGAGGCCGTCGCCGCCGACCTCGGAATCACGGAAGCGGACGCCGTCGAGCGCGTCCGCCGCCTCCGCGAGGAGGGGGTCTTCCGGCGGTTCGGGGCTGTGTTGAATCCGCCGGTCATCGGGTCGTCGACGCTCGCCGCCGTCAAAGCCCCCGAGGACCGCTACGAAGAGATCGCGACGACCATCAACGACATCCGGCAGGTGAACCACAACTACCGCCGGAACCACGAGTGGAACATGTGGTTCGTCGTCACCGCATCGAGCCGCGAGAAGCGCGACCGGATTCTCGACGACATCGAGTCCGAGACTGGCTGCGAGGTGCTGAACCTCCCGATGCTCACGGACTACTACATCGACCTGGAGTTCCCGGTCGTGAACTCCGACCGGTTCGCGCGGGAGTCGTTGGAGCGCACGGACGTGGCCGCGACCCGCATCAGCGAGGACGCGACCGGCGACCTCTCGCGGCTGGAGGCCGACCTCCTGCTCGCCATCCAGGACGGCTTCCCGCTGTCGGCGACCCCGTACCGGGACGTCGCTGACGCGATCGGCGCGAACGTCGCGGACGTTCTCGACGCCACCGAACGCCTGCTCGCGAACGGCTGCATCAAGCGCGTCGGCTGCGTCGTCAACCACGTCGTCACGGGGTTCGACGCGAACTGCATGGTCGTCTGGGACGTCCCGGACGACGAACTCGACGACCGCGGCGTCGACGTCGGCCAGCTCCCGTACGTGACGCTGTGCTACCACCGGCCGCGCCGCCCCGACCAGGACTGGCCGTACAACCTCTTCACGATGATCCACGGCCGCGAGAGCGACGCCGTGGACGCGAAAATCGACGAACTCGCCGCCGACTACCTGCCGTTCGAGCACGAACGCCTCTACTCGGAGGAGACGCTGAAGCAGACTGGTGCGCGGTACGACGACCTGGTCGGCGAGTAGGACCACCGAGAACGGGGACTGCTGTCGCTACTCGCGCGACCGACGGGGAGAATCCGGGCGGCGTTCGACCGCGGTCTGTTTCGGTCCGCTCGGCGTGCTACTCGCGTGCCGTCGTGTACAGGATGGGTGCGACGACGAGCAACGCGATGCCGATGAAGCGGTACGTGAACGGGTCCCCGCCGAGTTCGGAAACTGGTGTCACCAGGAACAACAACCCGAACAGCAGGGAGTTGATGGAGACGATTTTCCGGGAGCCGAGCGGAATGGTGCCGACGATGGACAGCGCGAAGAGGACGAGGAGCGCGTGCCCGACGTGGTAGTTCGCGAGGAAGTCGTCGACGAGGGGCAGCGGTGTGAACGCCATTGCTGGTCGGATTTCGCCGCGAAATCCCCTTTAAGGTTCCGTTCCGCCGCCCGGACCAGTGAGGTCCAGGGGTCGAATCCACCCGAACCACACGACCAGCACCATCGAGGCGTACCCGACAGCCCACACGATCGAGCCCACTGTCGGCGCTCCGGCGGCGTTCAGCGCGTAGTTCGCCACGCCGGGGAGAACGATGCCGGCCGCGATGAGGAGTCCGAGGACCACCCGTTCGTCCATACCCCTGGTTCGGGCCGCGGCCGCGTCAATGTCTCGATTCACTGCGCGCAGTCGGTCTGCTGTCCGGCTGCTACTCACCGCACCTGGCGGTCGCCGTCGATTCGGAACGACGCGAGCGTCCGGACGCGTCGGGAAGACGGGTCGATATTCCCAGCGGACGGCCGGCACGCAACGGGCCAGGGCCGAGACACAGCGGGGACGGGTTCCGGGGGCGGTCGAGTCCGTCTTTGCGGGGGGAAGCAGGCTGCGGAGGGTCGTTGCCGACCATACGCGTGGGCGGGGACCAGCGGGCACCGGGCTGCTCCGGCACCCGCGAGTCCGTTGGACCGCTACCGTACTCAAGGCGGCGCGCGCTCGCAGCGCGTGAAAATCCGCTCGGACGACGGCATCCCCGATAGCCGGGCGTCGTCGGCGTTGCACCGGGCCAGCGGCGCCTACGAGTCGGCCTGCGTCGCCGGGTCGCGTTCCGCGACAGCGTCTTCGAGGTCACTGACTGTGCGCCGGAGGTCGCTGAGGTCACTCTCGAGGTCGCTGACGTGGGCTTCCAGTTCGCTGATGCGGCGCTGTTGGGCGACCAGCGCGGAGAACACGACCGGCCACTTCACGTCCTCGGCCTGCTGGCAGTGCCCTGGGTAGGGGCGGTCGAGCGCGGCGCCGACGACGTCGTCCCAGTGGTCGCGCTCGCTGGGGTGCAACATTCCGCGGAACGCGTACCAGTCGTCGGCGAACGCGGCGACTTCGTCGTGGTAGCGTTGTGGGCTGTCGGCCATATTCCGGAGTCGGTCGACGCGTCGGATGAACGTGCGGCCCGCACGCCGAAAGTGAAACTGACTGATTCCGTGAGTCCACTGGCTCCACCCTCGCGGTTCCGTGGCCCTGTCCGTCGCCACCCCCCGGCACCGCCCTACGCGAGCTTGTCCGTCGTGTTGACCGTGATCTCGGGGATTTCGACGTGGTCGGGCCGGGAGACGGTGAACACGACGCTCTCCGCGACGTCCGCGGGGTCGAGCGCGCGCCCCTCCCAGTCCGCCCAGTCGCGCATCTCCGAGGAGACCGGTCCGGGCATCACGACGGACACGCGCACGTCCTCGTCGCTCATCTCCTTGCGGAGCGAATCACAGAACCCGTTGACGCCGCACTTCGACGCCGTGTACGCGCTCCCGCCCTCTGCGGCGTACTCGGCGTTCATCGAAGAGACGGCGACCACGTGGCCGCCGTCCCCATCGAGCAGGCTCGGGAGGGCCGCGCGGGTCGTGTTCATCACGCCGAGGAGGTTGACCTCGATCTGCTGGCGGACGTCCTCGCGGTCGGCGTCCGCCACCGGGTCGCCGATGAGCACCGCCGCGTTGTTCACGAGCACGTCGATGCTCCCGAACTCCTCCCGCGCGTCCTCGACGAGCGCTTCGACATCGTCCTCGCTGGCCACGTCGGACGGCACGACGAGCGTCTGGCCGTTCTGGACGTCGCTGGCGACGTCCCGGAGGCGGTCCTCGCGTCGCGCGGCGAGCACGACGTCACAGCCCGCTCGGCCGAGCGCCCGCGCCGTCGCAGCGCCGACGCCGGAGGACGCGCCGGTCACGACTGCAGTCGTTCCAGTCAGGTCCATGCGTGGACTGTCGAGACCTCCCAGTTAAAATATCGGCATGTGTCGCCACGACCGCTACGGCCGACTGCCGATTCGATGCGCTATTCGCTCGCGTTCGACCTTCGGGGTAGAAGTGGGCCAGTCCGGATTTGAACCGGAAGCTTCCACCTTATCAGAGTGGCGCTCTACCTAATTGAGCTACTGGCCCGAACGCAACAGGAGGTTTGCCGCTGGTACAATTAAGGGTTTCCTTTCTACAGCGGCGCCGGCGTGCGTTACCGGCTATCGTCCTCGTCGTCCTCGTCGAATTCCACGTCGTAGGCGTCCTCGTCGAGGTCGATGGTGTCGTCGTCGCCGTCGACGTCAGTCTGGTCGAAGCCGCCGGTCGGGTCGAAGCCGCCACCGAACTGACCGCCCGCGTCGGCGTCCTCGCCGCCGGGGAACCCGAACGTGTAGACGTTGCCGGTGGCGAACCCGCCGGTCTGCTGGTCGAGTTTCGGGACGATGACCCACTCCTTGACGACGTACCGGAACGGGACGCGGGTCAGCGGGAACACGAGCAGGAACCCGAGCGCGTCCGTGAGCAGGCCGGGCGTCAGGAGGAACGCGCCGGCGGCGATGAGCAGGCCGCCGTCGATGAGTTCGTTGGTGGGCGTCTTGCCCGTGGCGAGCGACTGCTGGATGCGGCGCAGGGTGTGTCGTCCCTCGGCGCGCACGAACAGCGTGCCGAGCAGCGCCGTGAGCACGACCAGCGCCACCGTCAGCTGCCAACCGATCTCCGCCGCGACGAACACCAGGAAGAGGGCGTCCGCCAGCGGCACGACCAGCAGCGCGAGGAACAGCCACCGGAGTCGGGGCATACGCCGGGGTAGCCGGCGGCGCCTGATAGCCTTTCTGTCTCGTTGACGGGTCCGTTCGGGGCCGCTGCTCGCTCCCCCGCCGCGTCGGCGACCCGGTGGGTCGCTGGCTGGTGTCGAAACGGTTTCCCGGGTTCGCCGCCGACCAGTGGGTATGGACGATTCCGTCGCGGAGACGCGCGTGGAGTGGCGCGACTGGGGGCAGGCGGCGTTCGACGAAGCCGCGGAGCGCGACGTGCCGGTACTGGTGGCGCTGGTGGCGTCGTGGAGCGATTCGTGTCGCCAGATGGACGCGCGGACGTACGCGGAGCCGCGCATCGCGGCGAACGTGAACGACGACTTCGTGCCGGTGCGCGTGGACGCCGACCGCCATCCGCGGGTCCGGGAGCGGTACAACATGGGCGGCTTCCCGTCGACGGTGTTCGTGACGCCGTCCGGCGACCACATCGCTGGCGCGACGTTCCTGGAGCCGGACGGATTCAGGCAGGTCCTCCAGCGCGTCCGGGAGACGTGGGACGAGAACGGCGAGGACGCGGGGAGCGTGCCGCGCGCGCTCCAGGGCGGCGAGCCGCCCGTCGGCGCCGTGAACGCGGACGTCGAGCGGTTGCTCGCCGGCCAGCTGTCCGAGCAGTACGACGCCGAACACGGCGGCTGGGGGACCAGCGAGAAGTTCCCGCTTCCGTCGACCGTGGAGTTCGCGCTGAAGCGGGAGCGCGACCAGGCGCTGCGGACGCTGGACGCGGTCAGCCGGAACCTCGCCGACGACGTCGACGGCGGGTTCTTCCGGTTCGCGCACGCCCGGAACTGGTCTGACGTGCAGCGCGAGAAGGTGCTGTCGGAGAACGCCAGCCTCCTGCGGGCGTTCGCGTCGGCGTACCTGCACACTGGCGACGACGACTACCGGACGCCGGCCGAACACACCATCGACTACCTGACCGGCACGCTGTGGACTGGCGAGGCGTTCGGCGGGAGCCAGGCCGCCGGCGAGTACTTCGACGAACCCGCCGACGGGCGCGCTGGCCGCGACGAACCGCCAGTCGACGACACGGCGTACGCGGACGTCAATGCGCTCACCGCCGACGCCCTCCTCCGGTTCGCGGCGTACACGGACGACGAGACGGCGACTCGGTACGCTGAACGCACGCTGGACTACCTCGAGTCGACCCTCGTGGACGGCAGCGAGGTCCGTCACTACGACGCCGACGTCAAATACTGCCATACGTATCAGTATCTGGGAACGAATTGGTTGTGGGTGTCTCGCACGGTTTGATGCGGTCGTGCTCGCGACGCGTCGGTCAACTCCGAGCCGTCACTGCCGACCGGTCCCTCCAG
>NZ_WUUU01000033.1 GCF_009831555.1 Halobacterium bonnevillei
GACGGACACATATCTATGTACGACGTACGCACTCGTCGGGTGGTGTCCGTCCCAAATATGTGGCAGCTCCACCACGGAAGCCGAGAAAACAGATGTCGACAAGCTGGTGCGTATACACTCAACTACGAGATTGATCCGGGGGATGTTGTCGTCGATGTTGGTGCCTACCTCGGGCAGTTCTCGCTGTACGCCGCTGAAACCGCGTCAAAAGTGATTGCAATAGATCCCTACGCCAGTATAAACGACTGTCTGCAGCGGAACGTCGCAAATTCACCCACGATTACGGTTTACCCAGTCGCAGCCTGGAACAGGGATGAGCCGCTATCAATACAGCTCTCGCACTATCCCAGTGATACATCGCTCCTAGAACCGGACATACTACCGACCGGAAAGGAGGTAGAAGTTCCGGGACGCACCATTTCCTCGATCTGCGCAGAAGCAGGCGTCGACTCCATCGATGTTTTAAAAATCGAGGCAGAAGGTGTTGAGCCTGAGGTGCTAGAGGGAGCCCCGGATGCAAAAAAGATTATAGTAAACTGTGGTCCTGAGCGACGTGGAGAGAAACCGACCGAGACAGTGGTAAAAATGCTTGAACAACGGGGATACGATGTACAGGTAATCCAGACAGACGAGGCCTTTGCGCCGAACTACGGTGAATCGCCCGGATTAAGTGACATCGAGATGGTTTTGGCCGAGTATGATCAACAAAGCGATTAATAAGTACAGACAAGAAGGGGTAATCCCGCTGCTACGAGAGGGACCACAGTACCTCGCAGAGCAACTACTCCACGAGATAACGATTGCTGTCGTGATGCAGACTAGTGTTACCAACGACGAGTTGGCTGATCGATCCACGGACCAGGGATCCGAAGCGTATCAAAAGTGGTTCTACGGCTCCGAAACTAGTCTGGAGATATCGCCACCGTACACCGGGCGGATACCGGAGACGTTCGAACACCTGACCGGCGTCCACCGAAGTCCACGACCATTTGTGCAAGAACTATCAGATGCGCGCCTGGTCGGTCCGTATGCTATCTCACAGACCTCTGGAGGTGAGACTCTCTTCGATGAGCTCGGAACGAAGAATACTGCTTACGAGCGAACGCGGGATACGTGGAAGACACTGGGCACAGCGAAGACTGTACAGGAACTACTACTCGGCGGTGACCGACCGTCTGAACCCCCGGAGTACGGGACGATCATCAATATGGTCCCGCGGCACGGACAATCGGACGAACACGTTAATTACGGGGCGTGGTTTCTTGAAGACCTGCCCAGACTACGGGCGCTCGAACAAGAAACTGCTCCGGACGCGAAGCTCCTAATCCGCCCCGATCTTCCAGAGTGGGCTAAGGAGGCGTTGCAGATCATGGGCTTTTCAGAGGAGGACTGGGTGTATTGGAATGGCGGTGTGTCGAGAGCTGAGAGGCTGGTCTTGCCCCGGCTATACTTGATCCACAGCTTCGGCAGCGATTTCAACCCATCCGGGAGGCAGTGGGTTCGTGATCGGCTGAAAGCGGGTGTTAAGATTGACGGAACACCGGATGTGGGTCCACGCCTATTCCTTTCTCGACAGGGACAAAAGCGTAGAAAAATAGTCAATTTCGACGAACTGCAAGATACGCTACGCCCGTTCGAATTTGAGACGATCAGACCGGAGGAATACAGTATGAGAGAGCTCATCAATATTTACGATAGCGCGGAGTTCATACTCGGTCCACACGGCTCCGGGATGGCGGATATGATTTATGCCAGTGACGCTACGGTCGTAGAAATATTCCCGAAAAACGAGGTGCGACCGGTGTTCTACATAACGGCAAACGAGTTTGGACACGAATACGACTTTATTGAGGGTGAAAACCCACCAGGGGTTTCATACAGGCCAACCCGAAACAAGAATATCCTAGTTGATACGGACGAAGTCCGAGATGTCGTCCAGCAGTCAATAAGAGACACAGATACATAGAAGGAGTAGCGGTGTACTAAATCGGAACCGCAGGACGGTTGGCCTTTCCGACGGTCGACTCACCTATTGAGGCGGCTGAGTACACCGACGGCGACTTCAGTTGAGCAACCAGATTCCAAGCGTCTCATGAAATGAACACAGACCCGTGTCGACTGTTCGTTGCGGACAGACTATCCACACAGACTCCAAAAAGAAAACGTTTTAATATGGCGTCCCGTCGGAATTGTACAATGTCTGAGGGCTCCATTCTCGTCACGGGAGGTGCTGGCTTCATCGGCTCACATCTGGTCAGTCGTCTTCTCGAAGACCACTCTGAGGTAATCGTACTGGATGATCTCTCGACGGGGAGTGCAGAGAACGTACCAGCGGATGCCACGCTCATCAAAGGGAGCATCGCCGACGAGTCGGTGTACGACAGCCTTCCATCCGATGTTGACATCGTGTTTCATCTGGCTGCACAGTCCTCGGGTGAGGCCTCGTTTGACGATCCGGTCGGCGACTTCAGAAGCCACATGGTTGGCACGTTCCACCTCCTACAGTGGTGTAACAACCACAGCGTAGACAGGTTCGTCTATTCGAGTTCGATGAGTGTATACGGTGACACGGAGTATCTGCCGGTCAACGAGACACACCCGACGGACCCGAAGACATACTACGCCGCCGGGAAACTCGCGGCGGAAGCGTACGTGTCGCTTTTTGACAATTTGGGGATGAACACGACCATCCTCAGACTATTCAGCGTCTACGGTCCTGGCCAGAATCTGAATAATATGAAACAGGGGATGGTGAGCATTTATTTGACATTCCTCCTCGAGGAAGACGAGATCCTCGTAAAGGGATCGCTCGATCGATTCCGCGACCTGGTCTTCATCGACGATGTCGTCGATGCGCTCACAGCTGTGGTTGACGAAACGGCGGCCTACGGACAGGTGTACAACGTCGCAACAGGAAACAAAACTGAGGTACGGGAACTGCTCGACACGATGATAGAGTGTTCGGAATACGACGACTTCCCGATCGAAGTGACAACCGGGACACCGGGGGACCAACACGGCATCTTCGGCGACGCGTCGAAGATACAGAAGGACGTTGGGTGGTCCGCATCGACGAATCTCGAAGACGGTCTTACCGAGATGATACGCGCTGAGCGAAACTGACGTCGATTGGTGCGCCCGGTCGACAGATCGGACTGTAACCGTAATGAACGACGACAGGGTCCTTACTCGTCGGTTCGACCACCTGATAGGGTCACTGAAACTCACAGACGCGAGTGCTTCATCTCAACAGATGTGCGAACCGAAGGGGGCGAATACGGTCAGCAGTCGTGGTGAGTGGCAGCGGAGACAAACTCCAGATACCGGTGGTACCCCGTCGAGCGGTCAGTGAGCCGTCTCAACAACCGGATTCAGGGATAGAGTCAGCGAGGACCAGTCGGTCGGATCGAACGCTATAAATGTGCCGGAAAAAACGTTCAATCGAACAGACCACCGACAATGAACTCGGAAACGAAACTCTATATCGTCGAAAACCAGGCTGATGTCGACGCGGTCGCCGAGGGCTGCGACACATTCGTCATCGAGTCTGCCCTACAGGAGGTTCCTGCAGTAGCGTTCGAGCGTGTCTTCAGGTCGCTCATAGAGGCCGATCCTGGTCGGATCGCCGACCTTCCGCTGTACGGCGTTGTTCGGATCCATTTGGCGTTTCTGTTCGCTCAGAACCAGACACCGCCGATGGCGCTTCCACATCTGGTTGTCCTCTATACTCTGCTCGAGGAGCGTCTCAATCAGAACGATTACGACGAGCTTCGCTGTCACAACCTCGCGGAAAATTACCAAGCAGTGGTCTCTGATGTCGCGTCAAAACACTCTGTTACCGTCGAAAACACAGCGAGGTTTGGGTTCCACCGGACGATACTCGGGTTTCTCATCGGCATCTACGGCTACTTTCGACTTCTCGCCGACCAGCTGCTTTCTATCGTTTGGAAGCGAACACGCCGCGAGCCCGATCCGACTGAGACAGTGTTCGTTCCTCACGTGAACCGGTTCGACAACATCCGTCCCGTCCTCGATCAGTTTGAGGGCGAATACGAGGTCGTGCTTCCGACCTCGACGATCTCTTGGCTCCGTCACCGCAAAGACAGGTACGCAGATGTCGACGCGTACGATCCGACTCCGCTGGACTATTTCACAACACCGAGACGGATCGTCGAGACGATCCGACGCGGCATCGGACTCACCTACGCCGTACTGATTCGACGGTCGTTCGATGTCGACGTTCAGTCACGTGTGAGGACGGAGTTTGGCGTTGAGATGCCACAGACGGTTACCTACCTGCTCGGAAACCTCTTCGCTGAGCATATACCCGCGCTGGCTAACACCGTCATAGCCGAACAAATGCTCGCTGATCTCGACCCCGAACAACTCGTCGTCGGCTCGCTGGGCTCGCGTCAGCAGGCGATTCTCTACGCAGCTATCGAGGCTGGCGTTGACACATACCACGTCCCACATTCCGGCACCAACGGCTACGAAAAGACACCACCGTCTGAGACCGTTCATTTCGTTCCCGGCGATCACATCGTCACCCACCTCCAGCGTTCCGACCAACTTTCAACTACCGACAATGTCGTGCCAGCAGGGCGGCCGAAGCTTGTCGAACTGTCGCACAGCGACGTAACGCCGGTAGACGATTGGCAGTCCGACGCGATCCGGATCGTGGTCGCAACGCAGCCGTTCTCAGATCCGATCCGGCGTAGATTCATCGAGGATGTCCTCGAATCACTGCAACAAACGCCAGAGCCGATCGATGTGGTAATCAAAATACACCCCAACGAAACCACCTCGTTCTACGTGTCGACTGTCTCGGAGTATCCGTTCCGAGTCCGGATTGCGGAGGACGACATTTATGGGTACGTGACGGGTGCAGACGTAGTCGTTACAATAAACTCAAACGTCGGCCTAGAGTCTATGGTCCTCGGTACCCCCTGTGTCTGTGTCAACGTGTGGTCGCCACTCATCAGAGCACGTCCGTACGCGACGCACGGACCAGTCCCTGTACTCAGGACGAACGACGAAATGAACAAGTTCTTCGCCACGCTTACTGCTGATCGCGTCGGGGAACTGGCCGAAGCCGAGACCGACTTCGTCCGAAAAAACTATCTTGCCGGCGATCCGTCCGGACGTATTTCAGCGATTATTCAGGCTGACGACCAAGTCCCGAACTGAGGGTCACGAACGAGCGGTCGACCGCGCTCAGTCGACCACAACTGGCGGGTAAGGCCGACCCGAATGCTGATAGCGGTCTCCTCGAACTCGTCCTACAGATATTCGGGATCAGCATGCATGGGATGCCTCGTGGAGACACCAGAGGCACCCCCTTTCGGCACAGGTATCAACTGATACTAAACTCTACCCCCATCTTGGAACAGAACCGATTCATTTTCGATTTACGTTCTGCACCGCAGTAGCTATCACAGGCTATATTCCGTCGGTGAAAATCATATCCGTATACTAAAGTACGTGCACAGTTCACCAGGGGATATGCCAGAGAACGTCTTACTCGTCGTCTTCGACGCTTTGAGGTTTGACCGGATTACCTCAAGTGATTCAGCTGCGTTGACGCCAAATATCAACGAAATTTTTGAAGATGGTGAAGGGTTTACGAACTGCTTCTCGTGTTCGAACGTCACCGACTCATGCCTGACGACGATTATGACGGGAATGTACCCGACGCGGCACGGGATCACCAATCACGGCGCGAAAATCAGCAAGGCAAATCTCGAGCAAGTCGCCTCAACGGTGCCGCTTGCCGAGCGGTTGCAACCGACACATACCACGCTTGGGGTCAATCGGAAGCGAAATTGGCACGAACGAGGGTACGACAGGTACGTGAACCCCAACGAGTGGTCGAAAGGGTCAGCGATGAGCGCTCTATCAGGAGCAGTCGAATCGTTGCCTGGTCCATTGCCGGAGATGATTCGGACGGTATATGACGAAACCCTCTCGCTGTACTTGTCTCTACAAGGCGAGAGCGTCACCACGGATGAGCGACTTATGAAGCGGGAGTTAGAGCGATTCTACCCGTCTGCCAAGAGCACCACGGAGACGGCCATAGATCTGCTTGAGGGAGTCGAGGGCCCGTGGTATCTCAATACTCACTACTGGGATGCACACATCCCGTACAACCCGACTGTAACCCCGCCGGAGTTCATTCAAGAACGAACGTACGAGGACGGGGACGTGAAACTCGACGAGGCGATCGAACCGATCCGCGGAAGCCGGTGGGCAGAGGAACTGGAACGTGCTGTCGGACACGCCGACACAATCGGAGACGTTAAGCGATTGTACGACGCGGGAGCCTGGTATGCTGACAAAGAGTTCGGGCGGTTGATCGATCACCTCAAAGAGCAAGGAGAGTACGAAGAAACGCTCATTGTCCTCACCGCAGACCACGGCGAGAGTCTGACCGAACACGGGATCCTGTTCGAACATCACGGCCTCTACGACGTATCGACGCACGTCCCGCTGGCGATCAAGGCTCCTGGCTTCTCGGGCAGCGAATCCGGCTTTGTTCAGCACTTCGACATCGTGCCGACGGTGCTCGATCTGTTGGAAACCGATTACGAGCCCGAGGAGTTCGACGGCCAGTCGCTAGCCCCCGACGAGGACGGGAGTCGCGAACTCGAACGGGATGCGGTGTATATGGAATCGAAGCACAAGTCACGCAAGCGCGCGATCCGGACGGCCGACTACAAATATATAAAACGGATCGGGGAACGAACCGAGTGTAGATTCTGCGGCATTCCCCACGGCGACGATCAGGAGTTGTACGATTTAACCGGGGACCCCGGAGAAACAAACAACATCATACAGACTCATCCGGACGTTGCCGACGAGCTGGAGGAAAAAATGCAAGCGTATGTCGACGGGCTTCCGGACACGCCCCGGGAACGGATCGACTTCGAGCCGCCGGAAGACCAGTTACGGGAGCTGGGATATTTTTAACTCAGATACCCGGAAGCTAGTTTCGTTGTTGTATGCGACTGCATTCATTCAGTTCACTGTTGAGAGGGCTCAACCGAACGTGGAATGCCAGTCCGTCACGAAGGTCCGTAGCTGAAGTAGGAGGGTCCACGATCAACTGTGGGGAAATGCCACGCCCGGAGCGGACAGCATAGGAACGAACAACAACTGGTTCAGAGTCACAAAATATATCTGCATCTCAATTAGTTTAAAAGCTATGTTCGGTCAGAGAACTGGATTCTTTCAAGAAGCAATTACTCTGTTTTTAGCCGCGGCAGCCATTACGTTTGTAACGGACTGGTTGTTTGCGACGATTATCGTTGACGAGTATCTGTTGATTAATACTGTCGTAGCTGTCGCAGTAGTTCTGGGTGTTTTGTTTGGTCCATCTGCAGCCGCCGGTGTCGGAGTGGGATCGGTGATTACCGACGTGCTGCGACTGACTGTTGGACCCGAGACTCTCTTTGTGAGTTTGACGTTTCTCGGCGTTGGTGTACTGTGCCATATTTTCATCCAGGACAACATCGAATGGTTCGGGAGCGAGATCCGCATCAAGTCAGTTTTGAAGCTGTTTGCTGCTGTCCTGCTTGCGGCGCTATTTGCTGCCTCATTCTATGCATGGAGTCAAGAACTCCTCGGCCGCTTTCCGTTCTATCCTACTTTTGTATTTACTGCCATCAGCTATCTGCTGGGTGCGCTGGTGGCCATCCCGTTCGTTCTGATTGGAATCCGTTCCGAACAGCTTCCCAAGGGACGGCAGATTGTGTCCACTAAAATAGATCCACTATCGTGGTGGGTAGTTACTATCACTGTTCTCTGGCCAGTGCTGGCACTGATCGGAAGCCTTGGCTTCCGGATACGGGAACGCATCGAGACGCCGTTTATTTTTCGACGATTGGGGATCGAGTTTGTATACGAGTTCGTTTCGCCAGCAGTGTTCGCACAAGGCGGTCGGCGGGCACAGGTACTACTGGGCGCAATTGTACTTACCGTCGTCGGGTACAGGTTCGTTTGGTTACATAAAACAGGAGGCGAGGTTTCCCAATGAGACTAACTCGTCGGGACGCACTTGAGGCGTTGGCAGCCGGCACAGTCGCCGGGTTAGGTTCAGTAACGGTATCAGAACTGGCGACACGCCTGGACGATCAAGAGGCTGAGCAGCAACTGAATCGGATCGATATCGAAACTGCGGAGGCCGTCGCAGATGTCGTGTATCCATCTGAGGTGACGGTTTCACCCGAGTTTATCGAAACATATTATTCGTCGATGCCGGCCGAACTGCGAGCGGAGGCGGTCCGTGCCATCCGCGATCTCAATACAGCGAGTAAACGCCAGTTCAGTACCGCCTTCGCTAACGTTGAGTCCCGAAAGACTCGTGACGACATGCTACGAGCACTTGGTGTCAATCGGGCTCAGTCGAATCCTGACGGGACGATCCCGGAACGTGTGCGATATTTCCTCGTTAATGGCCTTCTGTACGCGCTGTTCACTACGCCGAAGGGGGCAGAACTGTTCGGTATCGACAATCCAAAGGGATATGCGGGTGGATTTGCCACGTTTCAGACGGAAACAGAATGATCGGGAGGGACAGCGAGGGTGAGG
Organism: Halobacterium bonnevillei; assembly: GCF_009831555.1. Classification (GTDB taxonomy): domain Archaea; phylum Halobacteriota; class Halobacteria; order Halobacteriales; family Halobacteriaceae; genus Halobacterium; species Halobacterium bonnevillei. The sequence goes on from NZ_WUUU01000033.1 coordinate 8,587, forward strand.
CCCCTGATCGGACACCCTCTGACCACGCTGATGTCTGCGTAGTGGGAGCCGGTGTCGCTGGCGGTCTCGTCGCCCATTCACTCGCGACCGCCGGTCATGATGTCGTTATTCTGGATGCCGGTCCGCGTTTCGAAAGGAGCAAAGTGATGGCTCGCCTTGAGAAGGCACTCCGCCCGGAACACGACCGCACCGACGTGTGGGAAATGGGAGGTGAGCGTGACCAATACACCAAGTCGTTACCGGATGGAATCACGGCTAATCTGAATCTCCAACGTGTGAAGGGAATCGGGGGGACCACACTCCACTGGAGCGGGGGTGCACTCCGGCTTCACGAGAAGGACTTCAATATGCAGTCTCGGTATGGACTCGCCGCAGACTGGCCTATCGATTATGCAGATCTCCGCCCGTATTATGCCTCCGCTGAGCGTGAACTCGGCGTCGCAGGAGGGGACGATAATCCGTTTATTAGCCGTGAGCAGGACGCACCGATGCCAGCACATCCGAACAGCCCGTCCGATAGATTGTTTCAGGAAGCCTGTGAGGAACTGGGTATTAGAACCCACAGCTTCCCGCTTGCGATCAATTCCGAGGTGCGCGATGGTCGTTCACAGTGTGTCGGGTTCAGCACGTGCACGCCTGTCTGCCCGTCAGGCGCAAAATACTCCGGGGACGTACACGTTCGGCAAGCTGAATCCGCTGGTGCGAGGGTAATCGACCGGGCACCGGCACAGTCTATTGAGCACGACGACGATGGCACCTCAGTAGTCGCAGTTGAGTATGCGACGCCATCCGGGGAGGTTCACCGTCAGACTGCTCAACAGTTTGTCATCGCCTGTGGGGGTATCGAAACACCTCGACTGCTGCTACTGTCCGAGTCCGACGAGTACCCGAACGGCCTCGCCAATCGGAGTGGAACTGTCGGAAAATACCTGTTTTCGGACTCTTCAGTTAGTGTGACCGCCAGGATCGACGAGACTGCAAACAAGACTCCCATCGGATACACGACGATGTGCAGTGATGAGTTCTACGATCACGACGACCCCACGCCAGGAACCATCCAGTTACGATTTGACAACGTTGATCCTCAGTCGCCAGTAGAAACCGCGTTAACTGGTGGACACAGCAGTCGCGAGCAGATTTATAAGGAACCGATTTATGGCGGTTCGTGGGGCGATGCACTCTTGGATGAAACCCAACACGCTACCGACAATCGGACGATCCGGATCACGGCAGGCCTCGAAACGATACCACATGCGGATAGTACCGTGACACTTGATCGCTCAAAGACCGACAACCACGGGAATCCGGTGCCACATATAGAGTTTGATATCGGACCCCACGTCGTTGAGACAGGAGAGCGCGCTATTGAGATAATGAAGGAGATTATGGACACGATAGGAGCCGAAATCACGTCAATCTCGGACCCAGAAAGCCAGCGATTAGCGAACCATCATAACGGGACGACGCGGATGGGGTCAGATCCATCCGAGAGCGTTGTAAATGCTAGTCTGCAGACCCATGATCTCAGCAATCTCTGGATCAGTTCAAGTAGTGTTTTCCCGACCTCCGGAGCAACCGCACCGACATTAACTATCGCTGCGCTTTCATTAAAAGCTGCCGATCACATAGATAATAAGTTGAGTTCCTAAAATTTAAACCGGGCAAATTATTTGACATACCAGTGGAGTTAGGTGCAATTCTAATACAGGCAGCGTTTCATAGACAGGCTGTTGTAAAAATAAATATGCCACAAGTAGCGATTTGCCGGTCCGTAGATGTAAACAGTTATCAGCGGTGTGATTAAATTCCAGACAATGCTACCAATTCGAAAGGTTGCTGATATCTATCGCGAGGAGGGTCTCCGAGAGGTATTAAGCAGGGCTCGGGACTGGGCTGGCTACGGTCTCGTAAAACGACTCCAGGGCCCTAAAGAAGGAGTCAACGTAGTTGAGGAAGACTGGGATAACCTCATTATCCTTGACGCGTGCCGATACGATGCTTTCGAGTCTGTCAACAACCTTTCCGGACGACTCGAACGTCGTACCTCACAGGCAGCAGTCACTTGGTCATTTTTGAAACAGAATTTTGAGAACAGACAATTATACGATTCCGTCTATGTCGCCGCAAACGCAGTTGTCGGTGAGAACGTTGACCGACTAGACGTGTTCAAACTCGTGGGGCTCTGGAAAAGCTCCGACCAGGATCGCTACGATGTCGTTGAGCCAACAACAGTCGTCCAAGAAGCATTATCTCAGAACGAAAAATATCCAGATAAGCGTCTGATTGTCCATTTTTTACAGCCGCATACGCCATTTCTATTGCGCGACGGCGAGCGGATTCCAGCAGACTCCCCCTACCGTAATTTCGATGCCGTAAGAAGAGGAGATGTATCGGAGTCGGAAATTCGACAGGTGTATGAAGAAAATGTTACCAACGTTCTCAATCATGTAGAAAAATTAGTAGAAAATCTTGATGGTAAAACCGTCGTGACGGCTGACCACGGTGAACTGCTTGGTGAAGGCATTGGTTTGGTAAATTCAGTTCTGCACCCACGGTGGCCGTTCTCACACCGACGGAATTTCAAATATGGTCACTACAGTCATATCCGGATGCCGGAGTTAGTTGAGGTGCCGTGGTTGGTTATTGACTCCGAGCAACGGCGAGATATCGTCGCTGCCGACAAACCAGAAGGCATGGATATGGAGACCGATAGTATCAAACAGCAGTTGGAAGCACTTGGGTACCGGACCTAAGACTATTTGAGTAGAAACGGGGGCTTAGAACAGGTCTCAATGACTAACTCGGTTTGAGCCAATTTCACTAAAGAAATACCAAGCGAAGATAATTTTTAATTATTTAAAATCAATTTGAAGCAAAATATCGATCTGATATCCCAAACTGACCCCATCTGAAGTTGAAACCTCTCTCAAATAGTAACTAGATAGAACCAATTCACTGCACAAGGTTATACCCGCGAACTCCAACTTTATCCGATATAGTCACGACCAGCAGCACCTCCTTCCGAAGGACTTCGCGGAGAGGGTTGCGGACGACAGTCTCGAACGATTCGTCGCCGACCCGTATCTCCTCGGCGAGTCAGCTGAGCGTATCGCAGATGTCCTACTCGACTCATCGAAACTCACCGGGGACTACCGCAACTGCGAGAACGAATCCGCGGCCACTAGGGACTGAAAAGGCTGGGGGTGTGTGCTCCCTGGCAGCGCATCCATCAGAGGTAGCCAAGCGCTGCGAGCTTGTTCTCGACGTCTCCCTCACGGTGACCGGGCTCCATATCTGGCTCGTACGACCCCTCATCGGACGCGCTGGTCGTGTACCACGGGACCTCACGAACGACCGATAGGGGGACACGAGGGTGGCCGTAGATTCCCCATTCACCTACGGCATTTCCGTGGTCGGCGCTAATGACGGCTTGCTCCGCATTGACGTTTTCGAGCAGTAATTCTACGTCCTCAAGCACGTAGTCGAGGTTCGTCCGGTAAGCTTCCCAGACCGTTTCACGGTCTAGTTCGCCCCGACGAAGACGTTTCCATGGGGATTCCCATCCAGCGCCTTGGCCGAGTGTCTCCTTGTTCATGCCTTCGCTCAGTGGCTTCGGTACCGACGGAAGGTGTGGCTGCATATAATGAACAATCATCCTGTCCGGGTTCTCTTCTCGGGCGGTTGTAATCGCTCGATCGGTGATTGGACGTGGCGGAATTGTCCCTCGGTCGTCGTCCCAAGCGTACTTCCAAACTTCATCGAAAACCTGGAGGTCTTCAGAATTGAGGACTCGGTAACTGAACGGATTCCCCGTCACATACGCAGTCGACTGCATCTCTGATTCATGGTCGGTGGTGAATGTCCGTTCCAACCATTCTAGTGACGAACTCCCCACCGACGTGAGTGCTCCTGCCGAATCGAGACAGCCGTACTCGTCATCGACTTCTTCTACAAGGTCCACCCTACAGCCGTCTAAGAGAATCAGTAGATCCCACTCCTTTTCGAATACATTCGTCCCCTTGGGATAAACGCGGTTTACTCTTCGAAGGCCGCCGATATACAATTCGTAAGCGCCCTCAGTGACGCCGCGGCGAAAACCTTCTCGCTTGAACCGCTCAGTCGTCTCACTGAACCAGTCAGACAGTGTCATTTATACTTCGACCCCAATCTTGGTCCAATTACTTGAGTCGATGGTCATTATTCGATGTATCCGAGTTCCCGTAATCGTTCTTCGGTTTCTTCGTCGAGGTTGTCATCCCCAGTAGACACACTCGATATGTCCGCGCTCAGTTGTTCTATTAGCGCTTCCTCAACTTCTACTGGGTGTTCTCCCCAGCGGTCCTCCTGTTCTATGGGATCGACAGAACGGTCGTAAGCCTCCCAGCTTTCCTCCGGAAACTCCTTTGCGCCCCAGTCGCCTTCAGGGTGGTACAACGCCTTCCAGTCTTCACCGACAGCGGCAGCCATCCTTTCACCATCATCCATCACATTTTGCACGGTCACGGCTTCGTGATTGACCCGCTCCTCGCTCAGCAGCGAAGGCCGATCACCGGGTCGCTCATCTGAACCAGCAATGTCAAGAATGGTGCTCCCCAAGTCCAATAGGGACGTCGGACCACCGACCCTGCCGGCCTCACCAACGTTCTCCATCACCAGAGGCACACGCGTGACTGTATCGTACATCAGCGGGCGATGGCCGTAGTTGGCGTGCTCGCCGAACTCGTCACCGTGGTCGCTGTGGACAATCAACGGATCCCCACCGTAGCCTTCTTCGTCGAGTTTCTCGCGGAGCTGCTCCACGAATGCATCCGCGTACCGAATCGTGTTGTCGTACGCGTTGATGATTTTTGCCGGCGTTCGCCGACCAAACCTCGGTAGCGACGCATTGCGTAATTCCAGGCGTACGTCGAGCGAACGCCGGGCTGCTCCCACTCGTGATATTTCGGGGGTGGATAGTACGGGTGATGCGTATCGATCAGTAACACCCATAGGAAGAACGGCTCCGGTGCCTCTTCTACAAACTTGGCGATGTCGTCCCACATCTTCTCCCAGTGTGGCGGCTCCTTCCCTCCGGCCATCCGTTTGAGGTCGACGGCGAAGTTCGCTAAGTCTACCTTCTGGAGCGCTTCGTAGACGCGTTTCTTCCAGCCGGAGTCAGTGCTGTCGTCCTCGTCCCACATGTGGTCCTCGTAGACGTCCCAGCCGCGGTCCCAGCCGAACGAGGAACTCACGAGCGCGTTGAAGTGGAAGCCACCCGTGTAATAGCCCTCCTCCTGGAGGTACTCCTGGAGGAATCTCCGACCCTCGTTGGCCTCCCGCCAGTGCTGGGGGTTCGGATACTCCATGCTCCCGCTCGCGTGTTCACCGGAAAACATCCCAGTGAAACTCGCAGGCGTGCCAACAGCCGGTACCTGGGGGTCGTCGAAAACCAATCCCTCCTCAGCCACCTCACTGAGCGTCGGCGTCGTCTCTCGGTCGTATCCGTACATCGGCAAGTGGTCAGCACGGACGCTGTCCCACGAAACCAGAACAATGTTTTGTTTCTCAGACATCAGTGGTGGTATTGTAGCCCAGGTCACCGAGGAGGTTCGTCAACTGGAACGCGAACGAGTCCAGTCCCGTCTCCTCGTCGAACCCCGACCCGTAGTTCGCTGCGCGACGACCAAGTTCCGTGCGCCGCTCCGTCGGAAGCGAGAAGTACCAGTCGATGGCGTTGGCAACGTCCACGGGTGTGGGGTCAGCAACGAGGCGACCGTTCACACCCCGTACGAGCGTAGCCGTGCCGACGCCCGGCGTCGTAACGACGGGAAGGCCGGCACAGAGCCCCTCAAGGGTCGCAACCGGGAACGCTCCAACTGGCGCCGGGAACACCATCAGCGCCGCGGACTCGAAGAGTTCGACGAGCCGCTGTTGGCTCACGAACCCGTGCGTCGTAATCTTGTCCGTCTCGGTAATCTCCGTCGTGTCGGGGCCGACGAAGTCGACGCTTATGTCGGCCTTTACTCGCGCCATCGCGTCCACGAGAACGTCCTGTCCGTTCTTCTCTCGGTACTTTCCGACGCAGAGTATCCGCGTTCCATCGAGTGACGGGTTTAGTTCACGGAGCGACGAGTACCGTTCGGCCTCGATGAACGGGTGGGCTACTCGAACTGGTCCGTCGGTGAACCGTTCGGCGATGGTCGCGATGCGTTCGCTCACCGCGAGCGTGCCGTCGACGAACCGCTGCGCGAACCGGTGCGTGAACCGACTCGTTCGACCGCGACTCGGCATCGGGTCGACGATGTCATGGTACGTCGAGTCAGCACCGAGTGCGATGACGGGCCCCGAGGTTCCCAGCATATTCAGGACTGCCCCCTCAGCAAGGGGGACGCCCCCTTCGAGAACAACGGGCCGATCACCGAAATCGTGGCTGACTCCGGCGCGAATCCGGTCGATCGGACTGCCAGTCTCACATTGTATGATCTCTGCCCCCACGTAGTCCGCCATCTTCTCGTGGACTGGGTGTGGGTCGTAGTAGAGGAAGACTGGCTTGGGTTGCATCTCGAAGCCCGATCGAACCATTCGTCAGCCTAACCCTGGCAAGGAGCCGTTAAAAGTACACCGTTTCAACGAACTCACGCAAGTCCCCCCGGAACCGCTCCGTACCGTAGTCGTCCGCCCGGTTCTGAAGCGCCTGCCGGTCCCAATCTCTCCGAAGCACGTCCCGGATTCCGGCAACGACGGCCTTGGGCGTTGGTTCCACAAGGACGCCAGTGTCATCATCGACCTGATTGTTCGTGTTCGGCTCGTCGACGCCGACAACCGGCGTCCCCGCTGCCATGTACTCGATGGGCGTGATGCCGAAATCCTCCCGCTCCGCCAGAAAAATCCCGGCGGTACTCTCCTCGATAGTCGACCTGAGGCGGTGGTCATCGACGTATCCGAGAACCTCGACGTTCGACGGAGCGGTTTGTTCGATCTCCTCGCGCAGCGGACCGTCGCCGAGCAGTTTGAGCGTACAGTCCGGTAGTTCCCGCATCGCGTCGACGGCCATGCGCGGGCGCTTCCTGTTTTCGAGTCGGCCGACCATCACTAGCTGTGATCCGGCCCGTTCAGCATCCAGTGAGAATTTCTCCACGTCCACCGGTGGGGGAATAACTCGATCGACTTTCCGGCCATAATGCCGAAAAACGCGCGTAGACGTGAGTTCGCTGTTCGCTACCAGGTGTGGTGTAGCGGACGTCTCGATTCGGTCGACCGTCTTGACGAGATAGGAGAATAGACCGCCAGTGAACCACAGTGACGCCAGAGGCGGGTGGTGAATGTAGTGTACGCGGAGCTGGTCGTCGTACGGCTGGAAGAATTTCGCTGCCGGACCGCTCGACAGTACGACATCGTATTCCTGCAAATCTAGGTTGAGCATCGAGCGGGCGGTTCGGATGTCGTTCAGCGTGCCGCTTCGTGACGTCCTTCGTAGCAACGTCACCTCGTTCGGAACTCGAGGTTCCCACCAATCCCGGTTCTTTCCTGAAAATCCCACGAACAGGTCTGCGTCGAGGGCATGAGCGGCTTCAGTGACTACGTTCACTGCACCACCTGGGTGGATGGTCCCGTCGTGAACTACCGCAGTCTCCATTGGTTCCGGTATCTATCTCCGGTACTGCTAAATCCATCGGTGTTGGCGGTCACCCAGTTCCAGAACTTCACAAGGCTTATTCACGCGCTATCAGTCCCTAAACCCAATGAGCGAAAAGACCGAGGAGTCGAGAGCCCCCTCCTTATCCGTCGATACAGCTCTCGACGCTCTCGAAGACTGGTACCACGTTCCCGCGCTCGGAGCGGTGCTCGCGTTCATGCTGTGGGTCCGCGTGCAGGCGTGGGAGAACTTCACGCAGAACGGCGAGGTGTACTTCTCCGGGAACGACGCGTACTACCACTTCCGGCAGGTGATGTACACAGTCGAGAACTGGCCCGCGACGATGCCCTACGACGTTTGGACTGGCTTCCCAACCGGAACGCTCTCCGGCCAGTTCGGCACTCTCTTCGACCAGATTGTCGCCACGGCTGCCCTCGTCATCGGTCTCGGCGACCCCTCTACGAATACGGTCGCGATGACCCTCCTCTTCGCACCGGCCGTCTTCGGCGCGCTGCTCGCGATTCCGACGTATTTCATCGGGAAGCGCATGGGCGGCCGCATCGGCGGCGTATTCGCGGCGATTATCCTTGCACTCCTCCCGGGCTACTTCCTCCAGCGGAGTTTGGTCGGCGCGGCCGACCACAACGGCGCGGAACCGCTGTTCATGTCCCTCGCGGTTCTCGGGACGATGGTCGCGCTGTCACTCGCCGAACGCGAGAAACCCGTCTACGAGCAGTTCGTCGACCGGGACGTCGCGGGTCTCCGCAGCGTCGTCGGATGGAGCGTCGTTGCCGGCGTCGCTACCGCGGCGTACATGTGGATGTGGCCGCCGGGCATCCTCCTGGTCGGCATTTTCGGCGCGTTCTACCTCGTGAAGCTCGCGAGCGACTACTACGGCAACACGAGCCCAGATCACGTCGCCATCGTCGGCGCTGTCAGCATGGCGACCACCGGGATTCTCATGCTCCTCGCGATCGAGGAATCCGGATTCGGTGTGTCCGGATTTACTCTCCTCCAGCCGGCGTTCTCGTTCGCCGTCGCGTTCGGCTGTGTATTTCTCGCCTGGTTCGCGCGCGTCTGGGACGACTACGAGTACAGCGAAACCGGGTACGTCGTCTCCGTGTTCGCCATCCTCCTCGTCGGTATCGGTGTACTCACGGTCATTGCGCCTAGCTTCTGGTCGACAATCCAGACGAATCTACTCCGCTTCCTCGGCTTTAGCGCCGGTGCAGAAACTCGAACCATCGGGGAGGCACAGCCGTTCCTCTCTCGGACCGGGCGTTACGGCCTCGACCTGTTCGGCGTGGTGTTCCTCGAGTACGGATTGGCGTTCTTCACTGCGATGCTGGCGGCGGGGTGGATTCTGCTCCGTCCGCACTTCAGCAGCGGTAATCTGAAGCGCTTTGCTGGCGCAGCGGTCGTGGTGGTCGTCGCCGCGATTGTCCACATGTGGCCCAGCGTTCCGTCGTTCATCGGTGGGCTTGTCGGCCTGGACGGCGTATTGGCCGCGCTCGGCATCGTCATCGTGGCGCTGGCGGCGGTCATCGTTACGGGCGACTACGAGGGCGAGGAGCTGCTCGTGGTCGTTTGGGGTGCGTTCATCACGTCAGCTGCGTTCACTCAGGTGCGGTTCAACTACTACCTGGTCGTGCCGGTCGTTGTGCTGAACGCGTACATGCTGAAGGTGGTGCTGGCAGGGATCAGCCTGGACAAACCGGCGTCCCAGATCGAGGACATCAACTGGTACCAGGTCGGCACGGTCGTGATGGTCGTGCTCCTGGTGCTCGTGCCGATCGCGGCGCCGGTCGTCGCGGACGCGACGGACAACGAGTCCACACGCGGTAGCAGTTCGCCGATCACACTAACAAACGAGCAGAACCAGCGGGTCCCGCTGCAGAGCGTCACGGAAGTCGCGAAGCGCAACGGTCCTGGCGCTGTTACCAGCTGGGACGACGCGATGACGTGGATGAAGCAGAACACGCCCGAACAGGGCAACTACGGTGGCGCCGGCAACGCCGACCAACTGGAGTACTACGGTACGTATAGTCAGTCGGGGGACTTCGACTACCCCGAGGGCTCGTACGGCGTGATGTCCTGGTGGGACTACGGCCACTGGATGACCGTCGAGGGCGAGACCATCCCGCACGCGAACCCGTTCCAGCAGCACGCGACGACCGCCGCGAACTTCCTGCTGGCGCAGGACGAGAGTGAGGCGCGGGACGTCCTCGAGAACAACGAGGAGGACGACGCGAAGATGCGGTACGTCGCCGTCGACTGGAAGATGGTGATGCCGCCGCTGCCGTCGCTGCAGTCGGGCCAGTCGAAGTTCTCGGCGCCCGTCGTGTTCTACGACGGCCCGAACAACTTCTCGGCGTCGGACTTTTACCGGCAGGCACTGGTCGGGAGCTACGAGGACGGCCAGCTGCGTGGGTTCCAGAGCTACTTCCAGCAGTCGCCGCTCCTCAAGCAGCAGGACTACTACGAATCGATGATGGTGCGGCTGTACCGGTATCACGGCAGCGCGAAGGCGCCCCAGCCCGTCGTGATCGACTGGGACCAGGACGGCAGCCGGTACAGGGGCGTTTCGAACTCGCTGGCGATCTTCGACCCGGAGACGCCGAACGTCCAGCAGTTCGACACCATGGCGGAAGCCGAGGCGTACGTCGAGAACGACTCCACCGCGCAGATCGGCGGGTTCAGTGACGTGCCGTCCGAGTACGTCCCGGCCCTCGAGAACTACCGGCTCGTAGGTGTCAGCGACGAGAGTGCAGCGCCCGCGAACCTCTGGCTGACCCGCAGCGAGCTGAACGCCCAGTACTATCCGTCGTGGGTGAAGCTGTTCGAGCGCGTCGAGGGTGCGACAATCGAGGGAACCGGGCCGGCGAACACCACCCTCGAGGTGACCGCGAACTTCGAGATCACGGAGATGCGCAACGACGAGGGCAACGCGCCGACGTTCCCGTACACGCAGCGCGTCGAGACCGACGAGAACGGGAACTTCGAGCTGACGGTGCCGTACTCGACGACCGGGTACGACGAGTACGGTCCGGAGAACGGGCACACGAACGTCTCCGTTCGCTCGACCGGCCCGTACACGGTCACGTCCGGGAACATGACGACTGACGACCTCCAGACCGTGAAGTACAACGGCACGGTCGACGTCTCGGAGGGCCAGGTCATCGGCGCCGAAGACGAGGTCTCGACGGTCGAACTCGAGCGCCACGTCGTCGACGAACCGGAGGGCGCTGAGAACAACACCTCGGGCAGCGAGTCGCTGGCCGTCCCGTCGTCGTTCGACACCGCGGATGACTCGACCGGTGACGGCTCCGTGAGTGCGGGGACGTCCGGACTCGGTTCGGTGTCGATGCAGTCGCCGTTCGGCGCTGCGGCCGCGTTCGCCGCGCCCGCACTCGTCGGCGCGCTGGCGCGAAGACACGCATAATGTCGGGGCGCGCCTGGCTGGTCGTCTACCTGAAGGGGGCCGCCATGGGTGCCGCTGACGCCGTCCCCGGCGTGTCCGGCGGCACCATCGCGCTCATCACGGGTATCTACGAGCGGCTCGTCGGCGCCATCGCGGCCCTCGAACCGGCGGAAGCTCTCGGCTTGCTCGCGCTCGTGCCGCGACTCGGCCGGCAGGACGCCCGCGAGGAACTCTGGGAGGCCCTCGTCGGGATGGACGTGCCGTTCCTCCTGCTGCTGGGTGTGGGCGTCCTGACGTCTGTCATCACGGTCGCGAACATCGTGCACGTCGCGTACAACGAGTTCCCGGGCGTGACGTTCGCGTTCTTCTTCGGCCTGATTGCGGCGTCCGTCGTCGTCCTGCTGGGCGAGGTCGAACTAGACACTCCCGGCCGCGTCGCCGCCGCCGTCCTGGGGTTCGTCTTCGCGTTCGTGGTGAGTCCGCAGGGCCAGGCGAACGTCCTCCCCGGCGGCCTCCCGGTGCTGTTCGTGGTGGGCGCGGTCGCAATCTGCGCGATGGTGCTGCCCGGCGTCTCCGGGTCGCTCATCCTCATCACGCTCGGGAAGTACCAGACGATGACGACAGCCGTCAGCGACGCGACGGACGCGTTGCTCGCCGGCGACGCCGGCGCTGCCTCAAGTCCCGTCTCGGTGCTGGTCGTGTTCAGCGTCGGCGCGCTCGTCGGATTGCTTTCGTTCGCGCGCGTCGTGAAGTGGGCGCTGGACTCCTATCGTGCGGCCACCTTGACGTTCCTCGTGGCGTTGATGGCGGGCGCGCTGCGCGCCCCCGCAATCCGAATCACCGATGCCAACCCCGAGTGGATCGGCGCGAGCGGGGTCGCGATCGTCGTCGCGGGCCTCCTCGGCGCGGGCGCGGTCCTCCTGCTGGACGCGAACACCGACGACCTCGACTACTGACGCGCTGCCAGCTTTCTCGGCACCGACGTTCCCCCTCGAATAGCGTCGAATCGAGTGCGCTCACGCCCGGTGCGAGTGCCGCTACGACTCGACGGACGTCCGCACCCAGTCGCCGAAATCAGCGTCGACGTCGGCTTCGTCGAACCGCTCGATGCACGGGACGTCGTAGGGGTGGCGTTCCTGGACGAGTGCAACGAGGTCGTCGTAGGCGTCGTCGGTGGTCTTCGCGAGCAGGATCGCCTCGTCGTCGTGGACGACGTCGCCCTCCCAGCGGTAGACCGAGTGGCAGTCGACGACGTTCACGCAGGCGGCGTGGCGTCCTTCGACGAGTGCTTCGGCGATGTCGTCCGCGGCCTCCGGCGGCGTCGTGATGTACACGGTCGGCATGCCGGGGCCGAGGTATCCCAGTCGCTAAACTGTAGTGGAGAGTCCGCAGTGAGAACTGGAGGCGTCGGTCGGACGGAGTTTGCGCTACGGGCCCTGTTCGTCTTGGTACGCGAGGTTCATGATCCACTGCGAGAACGCGTCGCTCTGCGCGTCGACTTCCTCCTCGCCGACGAACGGGGAGAGCATCTCGCCGGCCATCAGCAGGGAGAAGTCGAGTTCGCGCTCGTTGATGATGGGGGAGATGAGGTAGGTGGTGTTCCCGTTGTGGACGGTCTGTTCGCGCTCTACGAACCCCTTCTCCTCGAGTTTCGACGCGATGCGGCTCCCCTTCCGCGAGGACACGTCGAGTTCCTTCCAGAACTCGCTCTGGTGGATGCCGCGGGTCTCCCGGACGAGTTCCAGCCCTCGTCGTTCGTCCTCGGAGAGGTCCGACTCGGTGACTTCGGCGCTCATGTACGTGACAGTGGGTGCATGCCGTTTAAAGTTGACCGTCCGCGCCTCGAAGCGACCCCTCGGAGGTCGGCGTCCGTCCGCTCTCAAAGCTCGGCGTCGACGCGTCGGTAGTCCGTCTCGCAGGGCGGGCCGTCCGCGAACTCCCAGGTGACGTCGCCGTCCGAAGCCACGGAAACGAGCGACGACGACCGCGTGCCGTAGCCGTCGTGGTGGACGCACGCGCCCGTCGTGTGGTCGCGCAGCGCGTCGCGGGCGGCGTCCAGCCACTCGCCTGCGGTGTCGCGTCCGGTGAGCGCGGCCCGGACACCGCGGGACTTCCCCGTGCCGTCGTCGAAGCCGGCGTTCACGACGACGTGCGTCCCGGGGTCGAACGAGTGAGTGCGGAGGACGCCGTCCCACTCCAACAGGACGCACTCGCGGTCGTCAGCGATGACGAGGTGGAATCCATCGTAGTCGCGGTCGGCGATCTCGCTCTCGACGGCGGCGACGGCGTCGTCGGCTGTCGGCGCTGCGAGCGCGTCCCGCACGAGCAGTCGCGCGAGCGCTCGCCCGTGACCTCCGCGCGTCGGTTGTCACGCCGACGAACACCCGGTGCTCGTTGACGCCGATCCACGTTCCGCCGGACCGCTCGTCCTGGG
>NZ_WUUU01000034.1 GCF_009831555.1 Halobacterium bonnevillei
CGCCGACCAGCGCCGCGAGCACGTGCTGCGGCTCGTGGGCGAAACTCGGGCCGACCGCGTCGTCTTCCTCGGCGACCTCGGACACGCAATCGGAACGCCGGAGGGGAGCGAGCACGACGAACTCGAAGCCCTCTTCGACGGGCTGGACGTCCCCGTGACGCTCGTCGTCGGGAACCACGACGCCGGCCTCGCCGACGAGTTCGACCTGGACGCGACGCCGTCGACGGGCGCGCGATTCGGCGACGTCGGATTCGCGCACGGCCACACGTGGCCGAGTCCCGGCGTGCTCGAGGCGGAGACGGTCTGCGTCGGCCACGAGCACCCGTCGGTCAGACTGAAAGACGAGGTCGGCGGCACGCGAGTGGAGCGGGCGTGGCTGCGCGGACCGCTCGCTGCTGCGCCGTTCGAGGAGCACCACGGCGAGCCGATCGACGCGACCGGCGACCTCGCGGTGTTCCCGGCGTTCAACGACCTCTCCGGAGGGACGTGGGTGAACGTCGCGGGCCAGGGGTTCCTCGCGCCGTTCCTCCCGGAGGCGTGTCCGGACGCGGACGCCTACCTGCTCGACGGTACGCGGCTCGGACGGTATCGCGACGTCTGAGTGACTGCCGCGTCCGCCCCGAAGCACGACCGACCAGATGCCGTGCGGGGTGCTCCCACGCCCGGCAACGTGCTTATTCCGGTCGCGAGCGTACGTCGTGGAGATGAGTGAGCAGCGCGGGATGGACGCGTTCTCCCACCTCGGCAGCGAGGTCCGGGCGGCGCTGAGCGAGCGCGGGTTCTCGACGCCGACGGAGCCACAGCGCCGCGCGATTCCCGCGCTCGCGGACGGCCGGAACGGCCTGGTGCTCGCGCCGACCGGCACCGGGAAGACGGAGACGGCGATGCTCCCGGTCCTCGACAGCATCGCCAGGGAGGGCGCGCCCGAGGGGTTCGCGGCGCTGTACATCACGCCGCTACGGGCGCTGAACCGGGACATGCGCGAGCGCCTCGACTGGTGGGGGGAGACGCTGGACATCGACGTGGACGTCCGGCACGGCGACACGACCGACTACCAGCGCCGGCAGCAGGCGACCGACCCGCCGGACGTGCTCGTAACGACGCCGGAGACGCTGCAGGCGATGCTGACCGGGGAGCGACTCCGGGACGGCCTCGCGGACGTCGAACACGTCGTGGTCGACGAAGTGCACGAACTCGCGAGCGCGAAACGTGGCGCACAGCTCTCGGTCGGCCTGGAGCGCCTCGTGGAACTGGCGGGAGACGTCCAGCGCATCGGCCTGTCGGCGACGGTCGGCGACCCGGGCGAGGTCGCCGCGTTCCTGACGGGCGGCCGCGGCTGCGAAATCATCGACGTGGACGTCACGTCGAACGTCGAGTTCTCGGTCCGGGAGCCAGAGGTGACCCGCCGGGACGAGCGCGTGAGCAACGAACTGATGACGAGCCCGGAGATGGCGAGCCACGTGCGCGCCATCCGAGAAATCGTCGACGAACGCGACTCCGTGCTGATTTTCGTGAACACGCGCCAGACCGCGGAGGCGCTGGGGTCGCGGTTCAAGGAACTCGACGCGAACATCGGCGTGCACCACGGGTCGCTGTCCAAGGACGCCCGAATCGAGGTCGAAGACCAGTTCAAGGCCGGTGAACTCGACGGCCTGCTGTGTACGTCCTCGATGGAACTCGGCATCGACGTCGGGCGCATCGACCACGTCGTCCAGTACTCGTCGCCCCGTGAAGTCGCCCGCCTCCTGCAGCGAGTGGGTCGCGCGGGCCACCGCCGCGACGAGGTCAGCTACGGGACGGTCATCACCGGGAACCCGGACGACACCCTCGAGGCGCTGGCCATCGCGCGGCGCGCCAGCGAGGGCGACGTCGAACCCACCCAGATTCACCACGGGAGCCTCGACACCGTCGCCAACCAGATTGTCGGCCTCGTGATGGACTTCGGGGAGACGAGCGCGCGCCACGCCTACCAGACGGTTACTCGCGCGTACCCCTTCCAGGACCTCGACGAAGCGACGTTCCGCGAGGTGGCGATGGAACTGCACTCGAACCGCGTCGTCTACGTCGACGAGGACGACGACACCATCTCGAAGTCCGGGGGGACGTGGCAGTACTACTACGCGAACCTCTCGATGATTCCCGACGAGGAGACCTACGGCGTCTACGACATGGCGGGCGGCCACCAGGTCGGGACGCTCGACGAGAAGTTCGTCGTGAACTTCGCGGAACCGGGCGCGACGTTCGTCCAGGGCGGCGAGATGTGGCGCATCACGAACATCGACGAAGAGGAAGAGGAGGTCAACGTCTCCCCCATCGAGGACCCCGCCGGAGAGGTGCCGTCGTGGACCGGCCAGGAAATTCCCGTGCCGTACGACGTCGCCCAGGAAGTCGGCGAGATGCGCGACGTGGCGGCCGACCAGTTCGCGGCGAGCGCGCCAGAGCAAGGGGAAACCGAAGACGCCACCGGCGACGCACTTCGGGCGGGCGTCGCCCGCGAATTCACGACCCGGTATCCGACAGACGAGTACACCGCCGGGCAGGCCCTCGAACAGATCGACCGGCACGTAGCGATGGACGCGCCGGTGCCCAGCGACGACCGAGTGGTCGTCGAGCAGGCCGGCGGGACCATCGTAGTGAACGCGGCGCTCGGCCACGAGGCCAACGAGACGCTCGGGCGGTTGCTGTCGTCGCTGCTCGGTCAGCGCACGGGATCGTCGGTCGGGCTGGACGTCGGGCCGTATCGCATCGAACTCGAGGTGCCGACGCGCGTGAGCGCCGACGACGTCGCTGCGTTGCTCCGCGAGACCGACCCCGAACACGTCGAACCGCTGCTGGAACTGAGCCTGAAGCAGTCCGAGACCCTGAAGTTCACGCTCGCGCAGGTCGCGGCGAAGTTCGGCGCGCTCAAACGCTACCGCTCGTCGAACAGCAACTCGAGCGGCGACGGCTGGCAGGGCCGGAGCGGCGTCGGACTCTCGCGGCTGCTCGGCGCGCTCGAGGACACGCCGGTGTACGACGAGGCGATCCGCGAGGTGTTCCACACGGACCTCGACGTCGAGCGCGCCAGCGACGTTCTGGCGCGGATTCAGGCCGGGGACGTCGACGTCGACATTGTCGGTGAACGCACCGCCATCGGCTCGGGCGGCCGATCGTCGGGGTCGGAACTGTTGACGCCGGAGAACGCCGACGCGAGCGTCGTGCAGGCGATCCGCGACCGCATCCAGGACGACCGCGTGAAGCTGTTCTGCGTCCACTGCCAGGACTGGGCGCACGAGACGAAGGTCCGGCGCGTCGCCGACCAGCCGGAGTGCCCGCACTGCGGCTCCACGAGAATCGCGGCGCTGTCCCCGTGGGCGGACGACGCCGTGACGGCGGTGCGGGCCGACGACAAGGACGACGAGCAGGAGGACCGCACGGAGCGCGTGTTCCGGAACGCCAGCATCGTGCAGAGCCACGGGAAGAAAGCCGTCATCGCGCTGTCCGCGCGCGGCGTCGGCCCCCGGAACGCCGCCCGCGTCATCAACCGCCACCGCGAGAACGAGGCGGACTTCTACCGGGACATCCTCGAACGGGAACGCGAGTACGCCCGCACGAAGGCGTTCTGGTGAGGAGGGCGCCGACCGGGCAGTCGGGGTCTGGGACCGCAACGCGTTAGCAACCACGCACCGACGACAGAACATGGCCGAGTCTCCACCCCGCAGCGACAGGCCGCTGTACGTGCTGTGGCCGGACGGCCTGCGACCGCCGGACGTGCGCGTCCCTGACGAGTACGCGCTCCGCACGAGTCGCCGCGAGGACCACGACCGCGAGGCAGTCGCAGCGCTCCTGGACTCACACCGAGATACCGCGGGCGGCGAGCGCGTCGACGCGCTCCGGGACTACGTGCTGCCGAACGGCTGGTTCGTCGCCGTCGAGCGCGCGACCAACGCCGTCGTCGGGACGGCAGCGGCGATTCACGACCCGCGGGACGAGGTCGGGACCAGGCGGGCGAACCAGCCGCCGCCCGGCGAAACCCACTACTTCCCGTTCGGGGGCGCGGTCGCCTCGCTGTTCGTAGCCCCCGAGCACCGCCGCGAAGGCCTCGGATGCGCGCTGTGCGCGGCGGCGACCCGTCGGTTGCTCGACACGAGCTACGACAGCGTTCGCGTCAGCGTGGCCCACGAGAACCGGGCCGCGCTCGCGCTCTTCCTGCACGCCGGCTTCGCACCCGGACTGCTGACATCCGACGACGTCGGGCGCTGGCGCGACGTCTTCGACGTTCTGGGCCTGCCCTTCGACGCCGAACGGTGCGTGCGCGTCGACCGCGAAACCTAATCCGAGCCGGTCGCGTCCAGCGCCGCGAGCACCCGCTGCCGGAGGTCCGCGGCGTCACTCGCGCGTTCGTCCGCCGGCGAGAGGTCCATCTCGTCGTTCACCGTCGTCTCCAGTGCGATGACGTGTGCGCCCGCCCGTGACGCCGACAGGACGCCGTGTTCGGAGTCCTCCACGACCACGCACTCCGTTACTGGGACCCCGAGTGCGTCGGCGGCCGCCTCGTAGATGTCGGGGTCGGGTTTCCCCGGGACGTCCAGGTCGGCCGCGTTGACGACGTCGTCGAAGCGCCCGGTGAGCCCGTGGGCGTCGAATGCCATCTCGATCCAGTCCGGGAACGAGGACGTGCAGACCGCCGTGGGGACGCCGCGAGCGTCGAGTTCGTCGAGCAGGTCGTGGAACCCGTCCAGCAGGTCCGCGTGCTCGGTGTAGACCGCCTTCGCGCGCTCGTCGAACAGGTCGAAGTACTCCGCCCGCGTGATGGTGGGGTCGTGCTCGTCGGTGAGCCAGTCGTACTGGTCGTAGACGTTCGCGCCGATCACGTCCTCCGGGTCGACGTCGTCGCCGACGCCCGCCGCCTCGAGGATGGCCTCGATTTCGTCCCGCCAGTACCGCTCGGAGTCGACGATGACCCCGTCCATGTCGAAGATGACAGCGCGTGCCACGCCGGTCCTTCGACCCGCAGGCCCCTATTCGTGGGGGGTGGCGTCCGTCAAACTCACAATATTTTAAGAGCCCTCGGCCAAACCTGCGTGTATGACAGGTTCGACGAATCTGCGCGGTCGGCAAGCACTCCTCGCGGTCGCCCTCGCCGCGATGCTCGTGACTGCCGGCTGTACGGGCGTCCTCGACGGTGACGGTGATAGCTCCGGAAGTAGCGGCCCGCAGCTCGACGCCGTCCCGGACGACGCCTCGATGGTCGGGTACGTCGACGTGGCCGGCATGGCCAGCGACGAATCGCTGCGGGAACTCGCGAACGCCGCGTTCCAGGCGCAGGACGAGAACTCCGAGTACTACGAGGGACCGACCAACGTCGACGAGATGCTCGAGCAAGCACAGAACGAGTCCAGCCTCGACCCGAACAAGGTCCTCGACGTGACGTTCTTCGCCACCGAGGGCGAGAACGTCCCGACGAACGCCGAGCAGGCCGGCGCCATCTTGAACACCGAGTTCACCGAGGACGAACTCACCGCCGCGATGGAGGACGAGGGGACGGAGTTCGAAACAGAAACCCACCAGGACGCGACGGTGTACACCTACGGCTACGAGAACCAGAACGCGCTCGCCGCGCTCGGTGACGGCACCTTCGCGGTCGGCGACACCGAGGCCGTCTACAGCGTCCTCGACGTGGACGCCGGCGACCAGAACGCGCTGAGCGGCGAGGTCCGGTCGCAGTTCGAGAGCACGGACGACGGCTACCTGCGCTTCGCGGCCGACATCCCCCAGGACCAGGTCCCGACCGACCAGATCGGGCAGGACGCGCCCGTGGATACGAGCGCGTTCAACACCGTCCAGTACGTGAGCGGCTCGATGTCCACGAGCGGTGACTCGGTCACCACGCAAGTGAACCTCGTCAGCGAGAGCAGCGACGACGCCGCACGCGTCAGCGACGTCGTCGACGGCGCGCTGTCGCTGTACAGCGGCGTCGGTAACGACGACATCCGCGAAACCATCGAAGCGGTCGAAGTCGAACAGAACGACGACACCGTGACGGTGTCGTTCTCGGAGACGGTCGACGTCCTCAAGGACCGCATCGAGTTGCTGTACTCGATGAACGCCGGCGCGTCGACGTCGGGGTCCGACTCCGGCACGGCGTCCGACGGGTCGGCGTCGATGACAGGGGTCTCGGTCGGTGCCGGTAGCGCACTGGCAGCCTGATCGATGGACGTCACGTCCCTGCTCGGCAAGGAGCTGACGTGGGGGCGACACAAGTTCGTCGCGTTACTCGTCATTCTGGTCGTGCTGCCCGCGATTTTCGCGTACTCGACGTTCGCCTTCCAGCACGTGCTCCCGACGGACGCCCCGGTCGGCGTCGCGCCCCAGGAGGCGTCGGTCACCGAGGACGACCTGAACATCGCAACTGCCGCCCTCACGTTCTTCAGCGACCCGCAGACCTACGACTCGGAGGACGCAGCGATGCGCGCGCTGAGCCGCGAGCGCGTCTACGCGGTCATCTCGGTACCCCCCGACCTGACAGACGAATCGCTGGGCACCGCGCACTTCGACGTGTACGTCTCCGGCAGCATCGTGCCGTACCAGCAGCCAGCGCAGGCGCTGACGAGCATCGTCTCGTACACGCTCGACGACCAGCTCCCCCGCGAGGTGACGGCGTCCCGGACCGTCGTCGGCACGGACTACAACCTCTCGGAGTACATGATCCCGATGTTCCTGCTGGCGCTCGTCTCGCTGGTCGCGCTCGTCTACCTGCCGTACACGTTCGACCAGGAGGCCGCGGTGATCGATCGGTTGCGGGTGGAGACGTCGCTGTACGCGGTGGTCGCGAGCAAGCTGGCGTTCTTCGCGGCGCTGCTCGTCGTGCCGCTGGCCGTTTTCGACGTCACCAGCGCGTTCGCGGGCACCGACTTGCACGTGTTGAGCCTCGGCACCGCTATCGTGACGCTGTTGACGTTCCTGCTGCTGGGCCTGGTGGCGACGACCCTGATGTTGCTGCTGGGCCTCGGGACGTGGGGGCGCATCGCGAACCTGCTCGTCATGTTGTTCGTGCTCACGTTCTCGGGACTGG
This sequence comes from Halobacterium bonnevillei, assembly GCF_009831555.1. Classification (GTDB taxonomy): domain Archaea; phylum Halobacteriota; class Halobacteria; order Halobacteriales; family Halobacteriaceae; genus Halobacterium; species Halobacterium bonnevillei. The sequence continues at coordinate 7,055 of NZ_WUUU01000034.1, forward strand.
CGTACCCCGTGGGCTTCTTCTCGCCCGCCAGACGGTGGTTCGTTCGCCAGGTCCCGACGCACTACTCCGCAGTCACCGCACGCGGCTTCGTGCTCCGCGACGATCCAATCGGGCTGTACAGCGACTGGTTGCTCGGCCTGGCGGCGTGCGTCGTGGTGGCCGCAGTCCTGTTCGCGGGCACTGTCGAACTGTACGAACGGAGGGCATGATGGTCGGAGTCACGAATCTCACGAAGACGTACGGCGACACGATCGCCCTCGACGGCGTGACTGTCGAGTGGGGGAGCGGCCTGCACTGCATCGCCGGCCCGAACGGCTCCGGGAAGACGACGCTGATGCGGGTGCTCGCCGGCCTCACGCGACCTGACGCCGGCACCATCGACTCGCCGGACTCGCTGGGGTACGCGTTCCAGGAGCCGAACATCTACCCCGACCTCACTGTCAGCGAGAACCTCGACGTCTTCCAGTCGCTGACCGGCGGCCGGACGGCGTGGCGCGAGACGCTCGTGGAGCGGTTGCGCCTCGGACCGGAACGCGACCGGAAAGCCACGAACCTCTCCGGGGGGTTCAAGAAGAAACTCGACCTCGCGCTCGCCCTCCTCAAGGAACCCGACGCGCTCATCCTCGACGAACCGCTCGCGGACCTCGACCCGGCGACCCGCCGCCGGCTCGTCGCCGTCGCCACGACGTACGCCGAGGACAACTGCGTGCTCGCGTGCACGCACAACCTCGGCGCGTTCCGCGACGAGTACGCGACGCTCACCGTCGTCGTGGACGCGGCAATCCATCGGCGACAGACCCGCAGCGAACTCGAATCCGGGCCCGGCGCGGCCTACGAGGACGTCCTCGACGACGCGGGACCCCAGCGGGGCAACGGTTTTTAACTCGGCCGACGCAGGCTTTCGTATGGTTGAAGAGACAGAGCGCGACGACATGCTCTGGTACCGCTGTGAAGAGTGCGGGTTGATGTTCGACGACCAGAGTGACGCGCGCCAGCACGAAGAGAACTGCGACGCCGAGGACCCCTCGTACTTGCAGTAGGCGCGCGCCGGCCGCAGCAGTGTACTCGTGTCCGCTCTGCAGCCGTCTCTTCTTCGGTGGCATTCAGCGACTGCTTCAATGCACTACTCGCCCGACTCGGACCCCTCGGCCGCCGCCCGCTACTCGCCGTCCGTTCCCGATTCGGCGCCGTCCGTTCCCGATTCGGCGCCGTCCGTTCCCGATTCGGCGCCGTCCGTTCCCGATTGGTGGGCGTGCTCCCCTGCCTCGTCCCCACCCTCGGCCGCCGCCGCGAATAGCTCGTACGCGTACTCGCCGAGTTCGTCCTCCTCGAAGACGAACACGCGGCCGCGGGCTTCGGCGGGGTTGGCCTCGACTTCGATGGCGTAGCCGTCCGCGCGGACTGTCACACCCGGAAAGAGTTCCTCCTCCGCTTCGGCCTCCAGGAGGACGCGACCGACGCCAGAGGACTCGAGGATGTCGTCGTGGGTCTTCAGGTCGTTGACGTAGACGAGGACGCCCTCGGTCTCCGTGGGATCAGTCACCAGAACGTGGACGTCTTTGCCGGGCTGGCACCGCACCGTGCCAGTCACTTTCTCGGGGACGCCGTTGTAGAACGCGCGGCGGCCGTCAGTGTACTCGACGTAGACGCCCTCCTCGGCGAGTTCGACGCCGAGCGTGCTCGGCGGGACGTCGTTGCGGGCGCTCATGTGCTGGCGTTTGCCGTCCGCGTCCAAAAGGCCGCCGTTTGCCGGCCGGAGCACCCGGGGCCGGGGTTGCCAGGAGCGTCAGTCGTAAGTGCGCGCCGTGGGAGGAGGAGACATGGACGGCCGCGCAGCAGCACCAGCCGCGGGCACCGTGTTGAACGCGCTCGCGACCGGCGTCGGCAGCGCGTTCGCGCTGGACTTCGACGTCACCGCGGAGGTGCACCTGGACGCGGCCGCCGACGACGTGACCGGCGAGATTGCTGACCACCCGGACGCGGACACGGCGCTCGTCGAGGAGTGCGTCGCGCTCGTCACGGACCAGTTCGGCGACGGCGAGGGCGGCAGCGTCCACACAGGACAGCGAAGTCCCCTTGGCGTCCGGACTGAAGAGTTCCAGCGCGCCGCGAACGCCACCGTCCTCGCGACGCTCGACGCGCTGGGACGCGTCGACGACGTCGAGCGCGTCGACGCCGCTCGAATCGGCGTGCAGGCAGCCCGCGACACAGGCGTCACGGTCACCGGCGCGTTCGACGACGCGTCTGCCAGCATGCTCGGCGGGCTCACGATGACCGACAACACCGAGGACGAACTGCTCTTCCAGGAGGACGTGGAGTGGGCGGCGCTCGTGTGGACGCCGCCCGAGCAGTCGTTCTCGGCGGACGCGGACGTCGAGCGCTGCCAGCGCATCGCGCCGATGGCCGACCACGTCGCCGACCTGGCGGCCGCCGGCGAGTACGGCACCGCGATGACGGTCAACGGCCTGGCGTACGCCGCAGCCCTCGACCACCCGACGGCGCCGATCGTGGACGCGCTCCCGCACGCCGACGGCGCGTCGCTGTCGGGCACCGGCCCGAGTTACGTCGCCGTCGGCGGCCACGACGCACTCACTGAGGTGAAATCACTATGGGACGAGAACCCGGGGACAGTCCGGCTGACGACGACACAGCTGGACGGGGCCCGGACGACATGAGCCTAGAGGAACTGCGCGACGAAATCGAGACCATCGACCGCGAAATCGTCGACCTCATCGCACGACGCACCTACGTCGCCGATACCATCGCCGACGTCAAAGCGGAGCGCGGTATGGCGACCACCGACGAGTCACAGGAGGAAGCGGTGATGGAGCGCGCCGGCGAGAACGCCGAAGCGTTCGACGTCGACCCGAACCTCGTGAAAGCCATCTTCCGGTTGCTCATCGAGTTGAACAAAGTCGAGCAGCGGGAGAATCGGTAGCGTGAGAGGACGACAGTTACCGGACTCCGAGCTGCGTGTTCGTCGGGTGAGCAGCGGTTCTCGACGCCGCCGTACGGAATTACGGACTCGGTAAGCAACCGGAAGAATCGTCGCGAGTCGGTTGCGCCCGCAGCTCGACACCCGCTTCGCGTACTACACGAGATCCGGTCCCGGGTGGCCGAACGTCGCTCCGTACAGGTGAGCCACCGAACATTTGCGCCTACAACTGAAACCGCCTGAACACTTATTCTCCAACAACGCATAGGTGGCACACATGGCCCTCAGTGTCTGGGAAGTGTTCCTCGCCGTATTCAGAGGAGGTGAGGAATCCAAGAATGACTCCGGCGAGGAATCCGGTGAGGAGGAAGCCGAGGGTCGTTTCGTCCCGTCCCCATTGGACTTGTCTGTCCGAATCGGTCACGGTGGGTCGGACAGCCAGCGAGTCCGCGAACTCGCCAAAATACGCAAGCAAGCAGAGGAAATCGAGGAGCGACAACGCGGTAACTAACCACCCGAATTCAGCGACCAGCGCTCCGCGTCCAGTCTCCAGCAAGGCACGCGCCTGTCCACAGTCGAGCAACAAGAGAACCGGTAGCCGGTCGGCGCCGGCCACACAGCAGTAGAAGCCTACAGGAATTCCCCCGACGGCAACGTCGCCGAACACGATGCCACCAGAGGCGCGACGACGCTGACCAGTACCATCTCGACCCCCAACACGTGGACAAATCGGGTCAGAATCCGCTCTCGACGACCGTCGCGGTGACCGGAAGCGGCGAGGGCTTCAGAGGGTGACGAGCAGGTCGGTCGCGTACATGACGGCGAACCCGAGCAGGAACGCCAGCAGGTTCGTCGCGCTGCCGACGCGGCCGCCCGCGTCACGGACCATCCGCGCGATCTCCCAGACGACCTGGACGATGGCGCCGACGCCGACGGCGAGGAAGAACGCGCCCACCGTCGGCGAGTACGCGAGACTCCCGATCCAGCCGCCGAGGATGACTGGCGCACCGGCGATGACGCCGAGCGCGCCGAAGTGCCACAGCGCGGGGCGCTCGTCGCGGGCCGCCGGTGCGACGACCGCCGGGCCTTCGGTGACGTTGTGGAGCATGAAGCCGATGACGAGGAACGCGCCCAGCGATACGCGGCCGAGCGCGAACGAACTCCCGATGGCGAGCCCTTCGGCGAGGTTGTGCAAGCCGATTCCCAGTGCCACCAGGTAGGCGACCCAGAGACCGCTGTCCGCTCGACTGTCCCCGGCGATGGCGCGGCCTTCGCGCCACGCGCTGATCGCTTGCACGAGCAACAGCGCGCCGACGGCGCCGAAGACCACCAGGAGTTCGCCGCCGAACGCGCCCGGGATCCGCTCCGCGAGTTCAAGCGCCTCGAAGCCGGCGTCGAACGCCAGGAACCCGAGCACGCCAGTGGCGAACAGGAGGACGGCGTGCAGCGCGCGGTCGCTCATCGTCTGGAGGAACGGGAACCACAGCATGCCGAGTGCGACCGGAATGACGCCGACGAACAGGCCGATGAGCGCCAGCGTCCAGAGGACGTCGGCGCTGATGCCCGGCGACTGCTGGGGTGCCTCGATGACGTGGCCGAAGGTTGCGCCGTCGGAGAGCACGAGTTCGACGTCGAGGTCCCAGCCCGAATTCCAGTGGTAGGGAACGACGACGCGGGCGTTCTCCCGGGGAGCGAGCGTCCTGTCGCCGCCGGCGTCCTCGACCTCGAAGTTCCAGTACGCTTCGTCGACGAGCACTTGCGAGATGGTGACCGATTCCGGGCCGTTGTTCGTGACGTGCAGGACGACCGTCTCGTCGTTCGGTATGGTGGTGTGGGTAATCGACACGTCGGGGAGCGGTTCACCACCGCCCTGGACGCCCGCGAGCGGCGACGAGAAGACGAACGCGCCCAGCACGAGCACGAGCAACAGGACGGGGAGCACCGCCGAGACCCATCGTGGGAGTCCGAATGGCTGCACGGTCTCTCGTTCCGTCGCGACGCCGCCGTCCGCGGTCGTGTCTGGGTTGGTGTCAGTCATCTACACCACCTCGAAGAAGCTCATCCAGCCGAGTTCGGCGAACTCCGACTGGTGGGCGTGGAACATGTACAACCCGGGCTGGTGGTCGGAGTAGTCCAGGTCGATGATGCCGCGCTGGGCCTGCGTCTGCATGATCGTGTCGACGGTCTTGCTCGTCGGGAGCAGCGTCGTGCCGTGGTCGTAGTAGTCGAAGAACTGCGAGTGCGTGTGGAACGAATTGATGGGGTCGAACTCCGTCGCGTTCGTGAGGTAGACGCGCTGTCGCTCGTTCTTGTCGACCTGGATGGGGCGCTTGGTCTCGCCGGCTTCCCAGTTGCCTTTCGCGTCGGTTTCGCCGACGCCGTACGCGAACGCCCGCGTGTTCACCGCGTACACCTCGTTCTCGCCGTCGAAGTCGGTGTCGAAGGAGTTCATCACCATCACCATCTCGTTGACGGCGTCGTTCTCGGCGTACTCGTGGTTCCGCCGCTTCGCTTCCTCGACGAGGCGGTCGCGTAGCGCGTCGTCGATGGTCCCGTGGGCGTTGACGTAGTCCCGGGGGTTCTCTCTGACGCGCTCGGGGTCGGGGTCGACGATGAGCGTGCCGTAGAGGCCGCGGTGGAGGTGTTCTTTCAACGGGAGGGAGTGGCAGTGATAGAAGTGCGTCCCCGCGGGTTGGGCGACCCACTCGTACGTGAACGATTCGCCCGTGTCCAGGACGCCGGGGCCGTTCTGTGGAGTCCCGTCCATCGCCGGGTCGGTGTTCTTCAGGTGCGGGTGGATGGTGTGTGCGTGTTCGCCGAAGTTCTGGAACTGCACGCGGATGAGGTCGCCCTCGACGGCGCGAATCGTCGGCCCGGGTACCTGGCCGTTGAACGCCCAGGCCTCGAATTCGACGCCCGGCGCGATGGTGATCGTCATGTCGACGGCGGTGAACTCGAACTCCCGGACGGTCCGTCCGTCCTCCTCGTAGACTCGCTGCGGAACGGCGTCCTGACCGCTCGTGCCGGTGTTGAACGTCGTCAGGAACTCGTGGGGGTCGAAGTCAGTGTCCCGGTACTCGTCGACGGCGCCGAAGTTTCCGTGGTCGTCGTCATCGTCGTGGTCGGCGCCGGCGCTCGCCCGCGTGCTTCCGAGTCCGAGCGCGGCGCTGCCGGCGACGCCGAGACCGCCCAGAACCGTCCGTCGACTGACGCCGTCGTCACCGGCGAGTGACTCGGTCAGCCGCGACTCGAGTTCGTCCGTAACTGCCGCCGCGCGTTCGTATGTTATCGATGGCATGGGGTAGATTCCCGACTGATGGTCGGCCGTGTCATATCCTGCCATAATCGGACCAAACACTTAGTTTTGATGTATCTAAATTTCGATTACGTTTAATCGAACTTTCGACTCGGTCGAAACCATTGGCTGGCTGTTTGCGTCCCCGGGTGACGGAGAATCGAGACGTTCGAATTCAGTCGAGCTGTCTACGTCCTGCGGGCGTTCAAGTTGCGTGAGAACTGGACACGGGGGAGCGGACCCGCCAGAAGCGTCGTCGATGACGGGAGCGTCGTCGATACCAGGATCGCCAACGCTAGCCGGAGCGTCGTGGGTGGCGGGGTGTTCGTGCAGCTACGGCTTGTGCGTGAAGATGAGCGCGCGGTCGTCCTCGACGCCGACACAGAGGTCCAGGGTCTGTGAGAGGTCGAGGCTCGTCGGGTTCTGTTTGCAGACGACCAGGTCGTCGAACGGTTCCTCACACGCCGGACAGGGAACAGACACCGTGTTCTGGTAGGATTTGAGTGCCGAGTTCTCCTCGCGTGGGGTCAGAGACGAGACCAGCTCGTCGATGTCGACGTCCTCCATACCGCTAGTCGGACGCACCGCGGCATAAATGCTAGTGCGGCCCCCCAATGCCATCGCCACGAGCGGTGTATTCAGTGCGACCAGAGCCGTTCGACGCGTCCCCCGACGTCGGGGTGCGCGTCGCGGATGGCGTCCGGATCCGTCTCGCCGTCCACGTTGACGACGTGGAGTTCGCCGCGCCGCCCGGAGTAGACGTCCTGGAAGTCGTAGACGACACCGACGACCTGGACGTCATCGGCGACGTTGTCGCTGTCCAGCAGGAACTCGACCTGCCGGTCGACGTTGTACTCGACGAGCCTGTTGACGGCGCCGGCCCGGTCGACGTCGTCGGGGAGCAATTCGACGCCCGGTTCCAGGTAGGGTTCCAGGAGGCCCAGGCAGTGCTCGATACCTGGTGGTTCCTCGACGCCGTCCGTGAGCGCGTCGTACGTCGCGGTCACCGCGCCACAGCCAGTGTGGCCGACAACGACGACGGTCTCGGTGCCCGTGTGCTCGATCGGGTAGAGGACGTCCCCGGAGACGACCTCGGCGTCGTCGATGCGCTGGACGACGCGGTTCCCGATGTTGCTCGCGGTGAACACGGTCCCGGGCTGGTCGTTCCCCCAGAGGTGGTCGTGGAGGACCCGGGAGTCCGAACAGCAGACTGAGACCACGTCCGGACGCTGTGCGTCCTGAACGTCGTCGAAGCGGTCCTGGAACTCGCGGGCGTGGTCGGCGTTCTGCTGTAGCAACGCGGTGAACGACTCCTGCATACCTATCCGGTGGTCGCCAGCCGAAAATATTCCTTCGACTCGGTCCGGTGCAGGTCACCCTGATCGTTCCGCGCTCGCCGGCGGGTGCCACCGGCAGCTTTTTGTCTCGCATCGCAAGACCCACGTCCGGAGATGGACACGACCCGGGACGCTCGCGACCAGGTCACCGCACTTCTCGATCAGCCGAACGTGAACCACGTTGTTAACGAGTGGGACGTGACCAGCGAGGAGTTCGAGGAGTTCCGGGACGGCTGGGTCGCCGCCGGCGCTGTCGTACGGAACCCCGCTGGAGCAGTTCCGTTCGTCGAGCCGTCGTGGGTCGACGGCTGGGTGTTGCCCGGCGGGAGCGTCGAGGCAGGGGAAACGCTCGCTGCGGCCGCCGAACGGGAACTCCGGGAGGAGACCGGCCTCGACGTCGAGGTGGGCGCACCCTGCCGGGTCGTCGAACAGGTGATTCGGGGCGAGGACCCGACCGAGACCGCTCGCGGGTGGTTCGTCGCCTTCGAGGGAACGACCGAGGACCGCGAATTCGGGGACGACCTCGGCGTCCACGACGACGAAATCGACCGCGTGGCGTGGTTCGCGCAGCCACCGACGGACACGCCGCAGTTCGTCGACGCCGAGGGGATGTTCCGGGACTGCCACCCCGAGTGGTGACCCGGTCGTCGAGCAGCGAGAATTGAATCAGGCGAAGTCGTATCGGCCTTGACTACTCAGTACGTCTCCGCGAGGCCATCCAGGGCCTCGTGGTGTTCGGTGGTGTGCGGCGCGGTGAGCGGCGAGACGGAGACGTGCCCGTCGACGACGGCGCGGCGGTCGGTCCCCTGCGGGTCCGGGATGTCACCGTCGCCCATCTGGTCCCACATCCGGTCGTGGAGCGTGATGGTTTCGCCGTTGCGCACGGCTGTCATGTCGTAGCCGTGGGAGGGGCGCGTGACGACCATCTCGCCGGTCGCGTCGGCGCCGGGGTGGGGCGCGTTCACGTTCAGGTAGTCCGCGTGCTCGAAGACGCCCGCGTCCATGGCGTGTTCGACGAGGTACGCGGTCGCGTCGACCGGACGCTGGTAGTCCGACGGGTCGGTCGGTTCGCCGAAGTGCTCGCTGGTGAGGAACAGCGAGGACGCGATGGCGGGCACGCCGAAGAACGCGGCTTCGACGGCGGCGCTAACGGTGCCCGACCGCCCGAGCACGTACATGCCGAGGTTCGCGCCCTCGTTGACGCCCGCGACGACGATGTCCGGGTACGGGCCGAGCGCCTCCAGGCCCGCGACCACGCAGTCCGATGGCGTGCCGTCGATGGCGTACCCGAGTTCGTGCTCATCGACGGCGACTTCGCTGGACATCGCGCGCCCCGTCGCGCTCTTGTTGTTCCGCGGCGCGACCACGGTGACGTTCCCGACGTCGCTGAGGCCGTCAGCGAGCGCGCGTATCCCGGGGGAGTCGATACCGTCGTCGTTTGTGACGAGGATCTCCGGCGACGTTGTCATTGCTCGGGAGTTGCGGCGACGGCGAAAAAACGTATCGGCGTCCCGGCCCGCCGATCGTGCTCACGGAGAGGGATTCCCCGGCACATTCAAGGCGTTCGCTTGCCAGGGTCCGAGTCTGCATGACCGCCCTGAACGAGACGTTCGTGGAGGAACAGATTTCGCGCCTCCGCGACGAGTACGGTGGGGTGCCCGTCGACGACGGGACCGTCGAGGTGGCGCCCGCGGAGTTCCCCGAGTACGTCCAGAACGCCCGCGACGGCTACGTCGGGAGCGCGTACGCGTGGGTGGTCCGTCAGCCGGACCAGGCAGGCGAACCCAGCGAGACGTACAGCGGCCCCGAAGAGACGCGGGAGCGCGCCCTGCTGATTCTGCCGCGCGGCGGGTCGGCGTGGGGCGTCCCGGGCGGCGGCCGCGAAGGCGACGAGGCCTTCGAGGAGACGGCCGTCAGGGAAGTCCGCGAGGAGGCCGGCGTGGACTGCGAGATTACGGACCTCTGGCACCTCGAGCACCTCCGCTGGCAGAGCGAGGACGACGCCGACGACCGCGTGACGCACACGCTGCACGCGTTCTTCGACGGCGAGTACGTCGACGGCACGCTCGGCGTCCAGCAAGCCGAAGTCAACGGCGCGGCGTGGTTCGCCGAGCGCCCGGAGCGCCTCGATTCGTACGCGGAGCAGCGCGCTGACCTGTTCTTCTGAGAGGTCGGTCGAACGGCCGGATTCGGTCGCCAACCGGAACAGCGTTCAGAACACGAGCCGCTCGAGAACCCGGCGGACGAGACTCGGGCGCCGGGACGCTCGCGGGTAGACAGTGAGTTCGGTGCAGTCGGCGGCAGTCGGCGCGTGTCGCTCCCGGCCGCCGCTGACACGGTTCTGCGACCCGGTGCGAATGACGACGTCCGCTCGCTGCTGGCCGCCATCGGCCCGCAGGTCTGCCGTTTTCACCGGGGCGGACAGAATGCCCGCGAGTTCGTTCTGGTAGGAACGGATGGTCTGCTTGCGGGGGTCGGGCTGGTCGGCCGACAGCGGGAACTGGAGGGTGACGTGCCCGCCGGCCTCCCCCGCGATGGTGTCGGCGACGTCGACTGTCGCCGGATCGAACGGCCCGCCGTCACCCTCCAGGACGACGTTCTCCGGGCCGTCGTAGCCGCGATTCTCCACGAGGAGGACGTCGCAGTGGGCGTGACGGACGACCCAGTCGATGGGGTCCCCGAGCACCCGCGACCGGAGTCGGAGGCGTTCGTGTTCCGCGACGATGGCATCGACGCCACGGTGGTCGGCGTAGTTCACGACGGCGCGTTTCGTGTCGTGGCTGACGATTTCGCCGTACTCGACGTCCACGTCGAACTCGGCGGCGAGTTCGTCAGTCTGCTCCTCGAAGCGGACGTCCGCCGGGGACTGGACCTCGGCGGCGTGGTCCAGGGGCGCCTGGTCGGGGACTTCGTCGAACCGCACGACGACGACGCGGCCGTCTTTCGGACGCACGAGGTCGGCGGCGAGTGACAGCAGGCTCCGTTCGCGTTCCCTGTCCGCTTCCCGGGTAAGTGCGACCAGTACCTCGGAGACCGATTTGTCGCCGCCCGCCGTCGCCTCGCCCGCGACGGCGTCGGCAGTCTCCGTGAGGACGTCGCGACCGAGGCGACGGCGGATGACGTCCGTGGCGGCGCCTTCCCGGCGGATGCGCGGCCGGGCGTAGGCGACGTACCACCCGACGCTCCCGAGCGTGATGGCGAGTGCGCCGAACAGCGGGACCATCCCCATCTGCGTCAGCAGCACGACTCCGCTGACCACGCCGAACGCCTGCATCCAGGGGTACAGCGGTGAACGGAACTCGGGCTGGTAGTCCGTTGAGCCATTCCGGAACGCGACGACGGCGAGGTTGACGAGCACGAACACGAGGATCTGGAACGCGCTCGCGAGCTTCGCGATCTCCAGAATCGGGACGAAGGCGATGAGCACGAGGACGACCGCGCCGGTGAGGGTGATGGCCGTCGTCGGCGTACCGAACGTCTCGTGGATCTCCGCGAACGTCGGCGGCGCGAGCTGGTCGCGGCTCATCGCGAACGGGTACCGCGACGAGGACAGAATGCCCGCGTTCGCGGTGGAGACGAGCGCGAGCATGGCTGCCGCGATGACCGCGTAGACGCCCGCGTTCCCGAGCGTGGCTTCCGCGGCGACGGCGACCGGGACCGTCGACCCGGCGACGCTCCCGGCCTCCGTCACGCCGACCATCACGGCGACGATGCCGACGTACAGCAGCGTGGTGAACGCCAGCGACCCGAGGATGCCGATGGGGATGTTTCGACCGGGGTCCTCGACCTCCTCGGCGACACTGGCGACTTTCGTGACGCCGGCGTAGGACACGAACACGAGCCCGGTCGCTGCCAGCAGGCCCTCCCAGCCGCCGACGAAGAAGTGCTGGTAGTTCGCTTGCTGGACCTGGCCGACGCTCCCCGCGACGAACCAGCCCAGCGCGACGAGCATGACGGAGACGATGATGGTCTGGAGGCGACCGGTCTGTTTTGCGCCGAGCAGATTGACCACGACGAGGAACGCCGCCAGGCCGAGCGCGACGGGTTTCACGGGGAGGTCGAACAGCAACACGAGGTAGGGGACGCCGCCGACGAGCGCGAGCGCGCTCTTGAACGACAGGGAGAACCACGTGCCGACGCCCGCGACGGTCCCGAGGACCGGGCCCATTCCGCGCTCGATGTAGAGGTAGGTCCCGCCGGCTTCCGGCATTGCCGTCGCCATCTCGGACTTCGAGAGCGCCGCTGGCACGACGAGCAGGCCCGCAAGCAGGTACGCGAGAATGACCGCGGGGCCCGCCATTTTGAGGGCCAGTGCGGGCAGAATGAAGATACCACTACCGATCATCGCGCCGACGCTGATCGCGAACACTGCTCCGAGCCCGAGGTCTCGTTCTAGTTTCTTCATTTGGTGGGTTGCAACGCGCGTCGCTTTCGACTGCCTGTGCTGAGGCTGTCGGGCCTCCCGGAGCCCGTCACGTCACCACTGGTCGATGACGGCATCGGCGAGCACCCCTGTGGTGTCGAACGTCTCGACGTCGACGCCCTCGAAGGCTGGTTCGCGTCCTGGGTCGTTCACCCGAACGAGCACGCGGTCGACGTCGAACCGCGACCGCGCGAGTTGTGCGACGAGAAGGTTGGTGGCGTCGTTCCCGTCGAGAGCCAGGACGGTCGACGCCCGGCCGAGGCCGGCCGATTCGAGCGAGTGGCCGTCGATGGAGTCGACGAGTTCGACCGACTGCGCCCACGGCGAGTGGCCGGTCGTGTCTCGACTGCTACCCTGTTCGTCCGGGTCTCGAGTGACCAGAGTCACGGATTCGCCGGCCGCTGCCAACCGATTCGCGACGCGTTCACCCACGTGGTCGCCGCCGACGACGAACGCCCTCTCGACGGCGTCCTGTCGCATCGTGCGCGACGTGGAACGGTATGGAATGGTCATTGGTCTGGGGGTGCTGCACGCGTCCCGCCGGGCGACGGTGCGCTTCAACCATCCCTTGGAGACGGATACGCATAAAATAACCGGATTTTCTGCGCTTTCGGCAAAATATAATGAATATAATTACGCTTCGTCAGAGACAGTGGCTTCGAACTCGTTGAACGGGCCGGTGTGGACGTTCCGGATGAGGTCCTCGTCGACGACCTCGAGGCCGAGTTCGTCGAGGTCCCGGCCGATGCGGCTGAGGTCGTCGCTGTCCGTCCCCACTGCGGAGACGTGAACGTTCTCCGCCCCGGTCATCACTTCCTCGACGCGGACGACCCCCGGCACGTCGAGGGCAGCGGCCGCAAGTTCCTCCCGTCGCGTCACCGGCGCAGTACAGACGATGAGAGTGTACAGCTGGTAGCCCGCCTGCTCGTAGTCGACGTCGGCGTGATACCCGCGGACGATGCCGCGCTCCTGGAGGCGCTGAATCCGGTTGCGGACCGTGCTCGCAGAGACGCCCGCCTCGTCTGCAATCTGCTGCGAGGACGTCCGGCGCGCGTCGCGCTGCAGCTCGTGGATAATCTGTTGGTCTAACTCGTCGAGGCCTTCCAGCGTCATGCCTGCTACTGCCGGGGGAACCCGCATAAATCACCGCCATCCGCCCGCTGACCGCCCGCGCTGCGGCGTGGCGCCTACTCCGGCACGCGGTCGATTATCGTCTCCTCGTCCACGACGAGGTTGTAGGCGCCCTCGTCGTCGTTCCAGAGCACGAGCGCGGATTCGACCGACAGCAGGTCGCCGTACTCTGCGTCCCGGAGGTCGCGGTTCAGACTCGTCTGCCGCACGAGGACCGCATAGCACTCCTCGGACTCGCTGCCGTCGCTCACCTTGAACAGTGGGTTGGCGTCCTCGTCCGCGAGGTTCCGGGAGAGCTTCGCGAGCATCGCGTCCGCCCTGTTGGTCACCCAGTCGTCGGCGTTCGCGAGTTTCAGGAGGCGGTCGCTGTCAAGTGCGACGTCGTGCTGGCGGACGCCGTCCGTCCGCAGCAGCGAGTACGAGAACCGGACGTCGGTGTGCAGGAACTCCGAGGGGCGCTCGCTGGCTTCCGCGAGTCGCCGCTGGATGGCCGGCGCCTCGACGGCCGGTCGCTCGTCGAACGTCCACCCGCGGTCGCTGGGCTGTTCATCCGGCCAGAGCCGCGGCGTCGGACCGTAGACGGTGACCCCGCGGTCTTCGAGCGTTCGCTCGACGTCCCGGAGGTGTGTGCTCGTGTGTTTATCTGCGGGCGCAAGACCGACGAACGTCCCGTCCTCTGAGAGCGTGTCGACGTAGCGCTGTGCGACGGCCACCGGGTCCTCGAGTTCGCTGAGCACGCTGCACGCCAGCACCAGGTCGTATTCGTCGCCCGGATCGAAGGCTTCCGCCGTCTCCCGGTGGACCGTCGGGTGGACGTTCCGGCCGGTCTCCGGGAGGAGGGCGTCGAGGACGTCCGCGGCGTCACTCGGTTCGACGGCGTGGTACTCCACGAGCACGTCGTCGGGGAGGTAGTCGAAGAGCCCGAGCGCAGGGCCGCCGACGCCGGCGCCGACGTCGAGCACTCTGAGGCTCCCCGGGAGTTGGCCGCCTCGCGCCAGGTCGTCCAGCACGTACTGGATCGCCGCGTAATACGTCGCGAGGTGGTAGACGGCGTACCCGAGCGCGACGTCGTAGTCGTACTCGACGTCGTGCTGGCGGTAGTAGTCCTCCTTGAACCGTCGGATGGTCTCGCGGAGCTGATTCCCCGACTCCCCCGTGTGCCAGTTCGGCCCCCAGCGGTCGACGAGCAGGTCCTCGACCGTGCGCTCGTACGTGTCGGGGAGCGCATCGATGCCTTCGAACTCCGGGTTGACCGGCTCGTCGCTCGCCGGGACGAACGTCCCGTCCTCGCGCTCGACGAGGCCGAGGTCCGCGGCGTGCTCCCGGAGCACCTGTCGCACGACGCCCTCGTGCGGCTGGTCGGCGACGTACTCCCGGATCTCACCGGCGTCCAGCGGCCGGACTCCCTTGAGGTACTTCGCGTTGTCGAGGATGGCGTCCCTATCGACCGGCATCTTCGTACGCCTCCTCGAAGCCGCTTCTGTCCGCGTCCGCGAGCCGCCGCGCGGCCGCCGCGAGCTCCTCGGAGCCGTCGAACGCGTCCTGGATGTCCGCGTACACCCGGGGGTTCCCGTCGGTCACCCGCTCGACGAGGTCCGCGAGGTCGCTGTAGACCGGCGTCGCTAACTCCTCGGGGACGTCGTCGGCGGCGAGCGCGAACCGCGAGCACGGCGGCGTGCGCCGCCCTGAATCGTCGACATCGCGTCGTCGTGCTCGTCGGGCGCGACGTCCACCAGCGTGTTCCCGCCGGCCTCGAGCCACTCCCGGACGTGGTCGGTCGCCGGCCCCGGGCGCGCTCTCCGAGGACCGCATCCGGCCGGCGCGTGCT
>NZ_WUUU01000035.1 GCF_009831555.1 Halobacterium bonnevillei
ACGTCGCGCGGCGACGTCGTCCACGCGGGTCTGCACCGTCGCCAGGCCCGCGGTCTGGAGTTCCGCGAGCAGCAGGCCGGCCTCGAGTCCGCCGCGGTGCTCGACGCCGAAGTCGATGACCGTCGCGCCGTTGTCCAGCTCGAACGCGCCGATGTCGAGTTCCTCTGTGAACTCGAGGGCCTCGTCGGCGAGCTCCAGCGCCATCCGGTTGAGACTGTCCATGTCGGCGGATTCGGCGCCCCGACACAAGAGGTTTCTCAGTCGGTGGAACGGCGGCGGGACGAACCGGACCCCTGCGGGGGTGCGGGACGCCCGGTGTTCGGTGGGCCCGAGTGGAGTAAGGCGATTTGACCGGAACGCGCAGCGAAGTACGACGATTGTATCGCACACGGGGTGGCGTAGTGTGGTCCGACGGCTGTCAGGTAGCGAGTGGTTCAAGGGCCCGGGAGGCGGACAGCCTGTCGCCATGCGCCGCGAGCGACTCGCCGTGTGTCTCGCGCTCGTGCTCGCCCTGGCACTCGCCGCGACGCCGTCGATGCGGCCCGCGCCGACAGACCGCGACGACGGCCAGATGGCGGGCGTGGTGGCTGCACCAGCGAGTTCCACCGCCAGCAGTCCGGCAGCGAACGCGCCCCGTGGACGGGACGGCTTCGAGAGCGACGCACGCGCGGCGCTCTACGACGTCGTGGAAGCCGCACCGGGCATCCACTTCGCTCGAGCGGCCGCGCGAGCGAACGTGGAAACGTCGACCGCCCGGTACCACGTGCGCGTCCTCGAACGCGACGGATTCGTGGAGAGCGAACACCGACTGGGCAAGAAGCGGCTCTACCCAGTGTCCACGAACGAGGACCACCGTGCGGTCCACGCGGCCGTGGCAGACCCCACGACTGCCGAAGTGTTGCACGCGGTCGAGCAGACGGAGCCCGCGACGGTGAACGCTGTCGCCGAGGCGCTCGACCGGTCGGAGAGCACCGTCTCCGAGCACCTCTCGCGGCTCGCCGACGCGGACGTGCTCGACCGCGAACGCGACGGGAACGCCGTGGTGGCGCGCCTCGACGTCGCCGTGCGCGAACGGCTGCGTTGACCGCGCCACCGACGCCGACACCCTTTCGGGAAATCCGCCAGAAACCCCTTTTTCCCGCTCGCCATGACGTCGGTATGGGAGTGAATCCTGACGACCTGCTCGCAGTGTTGGCGAACCCCGAACGTCGCGTCCTGCTCGACGAACTCGACGACGGCCCGTCTACCATCTCGCAACTCGGCTCCGCGCTGGCTGACGCCAGAGACGCGCACACCGAGACGGAGGCCGTGAGCATGGTCCACCACGTCCACGTTCCGAAACTCGAACAGACCGGCATCGTGGACGTGAACGGCGACGTCGTGGTTCCGGTACTCGACACCGAGGACGTCGGCCACCAGCGGGAGGCTTCTCCTGACAATGCTCGGCATGCATGACACGTCCCTGGACGGGCTGGATTTCGTCGAACGCCGCAACGGGTCCGCGATCTTCGACTGGCGGGTGACGGACGGGCCGAGCGCGGGCGTCGCGATACCGACGGCGGTCGCCACCGTCCTCGACACCGACGCGGTGTCCCTGCCGCCGCTCGCCCGGACCATCGACCCCGAACAGTTGCACACGCTTCTCGTCGAAGGCGCTGACGTCCGCATCACGTTCTCCTACCAGGGATGCGAGGTGGTGGTCGACGCGGTGGGACGCCTCCGCGTCGTCGAGTGACGGCGAGAGACGACAGCCGGACTCGAAGCGCGCCTCGACAACGCGGCTAGAATCAGCCAGCAGACGGCCACGGCGCCGCAGATCTCGGCCCGCTGTCCGGACTGGCGCTGATTGCAGATTGGGGGCCGAGCGGGAGCGGGTCGGTCCGCCCGACAGGGATCGACGCTGCTCCTCACTCGAAGCCCGACCGAGCCTCCCGGCCGAGTTCCCGTTCGACGGCGTCGACTTTCTCGCTGGCGGGTTCGTCGCTGGCGCGCTTGTCGTCGACTTTCAGGAACGTGCTCACCCGGTCGGCGTCCACGGCCTTGTGGGCTGCGGCGACGGCGTCCAGTAGCGTGTCGATGTCATCTGCCTCCACGACCGTTCCCATCGGGTTCGTCTCGTACGTGACGTCAAAGTCGTCGAGTGCGGCGACGGCGTCCGCGACGTCGGCGGCCATGCTGTCCTCGGTGACGGGCGCGACGCTCAGGAGCGCGATGACGGTCATGGGGAACTGTTGCCCGGCGTCGCACTTGGCTCCGTCGCCGGTCGCGAGGCTACGGAGTCAGTCCTCGGCGGCGGACTCCGCGGGCGACGGCGAGGACCCGCCGGAGCGCTCGTAGTCCGCGCTGATCGGCGCGCGGAACACCCACAGGAGCGCCGACCCCACGAGGAAGATGGCGCCGAGGATGGCGACGGCCTTGATGCTCGTGTACATCCCCGCGAGGATGCCGCTCCCGACGCGGAACGGAATGCCGGCGACCTGCCGGAGCATGTTCACCGACGACAGCAGCGTCGCGCGGCCGACGGACTGCACCTGGTCGTTGATGTAGTGGTTCTGGATGGGGCCGGTGAGCGCGCCGCCGCCCTTCATCACGAAGAACATCGGGAACGCCAGAATCGGCCAGAACCCGGCGAACACGTACGACAGCGCGATGAAGCCCGGGATGAGCAGCATCGCCTTCCGGACGCCGAGGAAGTCCTCGAGGTTGCTCGCGTAGTCGCTCGCGACCGCGCCGATGAGCGTGAACGCCGAGTACAGCAGGCCGAGGATGACGCCCTCGGTCAGCCCCCACGACTCGAGGGTCGGACCGAACGACGCCGCCAGGGACTCCTGGGCGATCGGCTGGATCCACATGTCCATCGTGAAGATGGCGCCCGCGATGAGCGCGATGTAGACGACGAACCACCGGAGGCTCGGCGCGCGCAGCTGGTCCCGGATGACGGGGAGCGCGTCCACGATGGTGAGCTGTTCGTCGTCCTCGTCCTCGTCGAGTTCCTCGGCGCTCACGTTCTCGTCGTACATCCGGTTCTTCGGGAGGCGGAGCACGAACACGAGGCTGAGCGCGGCGGCGGCGACGCCCGCGTAGAACGGGTAGAAGTGGTTGACGGAGTACAGCAGGCCGCCGATCGGGATGGTGACGACCTGCACCCAGCGGGAGAGCGCGCGCGAGCGCCCGGAGACGTACGTGAAGTCGTCCTCCATTTCGTGCTCTTTGAGGGTGTCGTAGAGCCACGCGCTGCCGCTGCCTGAGAGGAACGTGCCGCCGAACGACAGCATCACGAACGTGAACGTGAACCCGACGAAGTCGGTGGCGACGAGGTAGCTGGCGTTCGAGACGAGCATCAGGAACCCCCCGACTGCGAGGCTGTTCCGACGACCGATGCGGTCGCCGACGTAGCCAGTCGGGATCTCGCCACCCACCACGACGATGGACTGGATGGTCGCGATGAGACCGATCTGGGGGAGGCTGAGGCCGTTGAACAGCAGGAACAGCGTATAGACGGGGTAGTGGAAGTTCGGTCGAGCGGTCGCCCGGTAGAGGTAGTATCGCCGGATGACCGCGGACTTCGACAGGCGGCTCATTGGGGACAGTACACTATTAACCTAATCAGACATATAACCATCGAGACTGTGGTTACCAACCACACACGAACTGCGCTACTCCGCCCAGTAACCCAGTAATCGGCGTTTCCACGACGACCCCCGACGCCCGTCCAGTGAAGAGAATTAAAGTATAGAAAGTGATACGTAGGTATCGCAACGCGTGCAACGCGGTACCACCGTTAAAGTGCTCGGACCATCCATTGACACGTATGCCAGGACGTTCAGGCCGCTTCACGTGGATTGCCGTGCTCGTCGCCGCCGTCGCCCTCATCGGCTACACTGTCTTCGGCTGGCGGTTCAGCGACGGCACCAGCAACCCCATCGCGTTCGGCATCGCGCTCGTCGCCGTCGGCGTTGCCGTTGTAGCTACGCTCCGAGAACGCGCCTGACGCGCCACAATCTTCTGCGTCGTTCGTCCCCACGCTACTGTTTGGAGTGCGCTGGCGGGGGTCCCGCGAGCTGTGCGAGCGCGACGTCGCCAGACTCGTAGAGTCTGGCGGGAATTTGAACGAGCCAAGACGTTCCGGGCCTGCGTCCTCGCTTCGCTCACGGCTTCGCAGTTCGCTCATTCCGAGGCGCTTCGCGCCTCGCAGCGCTCGGCCATTCCGGGGCTGCGACTCGCAGGTTCCAAATCCCAACGCACACACCTGCGACGACGCGAGAGACACGGAGGTCTCTCGTAATCGTTGTTGCAGTAGAAGTGCGCTGGCGGGGATTTGAACCCCGGTTGTGACCATGGCAAGGTCACGTGATACCACTACACTACCAGCGCGCTTGCCTTCGTTCGCATTCGAAACAACGGCAGGGTTGTATATAAATCCGTTCTTTGCAGACGAGAATGCGAGCCAGCCCCACCCCTCGAGAGTGATAACCTCTCGCACGCTAATCGGGCGATAGATACGGGTGAAACGGCCTCACACGGCCGCAATCGAAACGCCATCCTTTTAGGTAAGGCGTCGGTATCTATCCTACAGTCTCGTGACGAGACACGGACGCGACACGGCATGACACTCAGCGTACTCGTGCCGTCGTCTATCGTCCGGGAAGCCGAGGACAAACGCGAGGCAACTCGCAAACTCGGTTACGTCGCCCGCGCGGCGGCGGTCTTCCGGGCACAGCGCCTCACCGTCTTCCCGGACGAAGACGGCGAACGGCGCTGGGGCGGCGGGTTCGTCGAAACGGTGTTGCGGTACGCCGCGACGCCACCATACCTCCGAAAGGAGGCCTTCGACACGCGCGACGAACTGGAGTACGCCGGTGTCCTGCCGCCGCTCCGTCTCTCGTCATGGACCGGCTCAGACTCGAGCGGGTCTGGGTCGTTACGACAGGGAATCGTGACCCAGGTCGGATCTGAAGGGCGCGTACGGGTCAATTGCGGAATGCAACACCCAATCTCGCTCCAGACACCTCCCGGGATGGAGGTCGAGGAGGGAGAGCGCGTGACCATCAGGGTCTCTTCGCGACGACCGGTCCGTGCGAAGCTGGTCGACGAACCCCTTCCGGGGTTCTCGGTCGAACGCACGGCCCTCGGTGACGCTCTCGACCGGCCCGACGCGGGCGTTCGCATCGCCACCTCCCGCCACGGGACGCCGCTTTCAGCGGCTTCCCTCGGGGGGTACGTCGAACGCGCCGCCCGGGGCGGACTGACCGTCGCCTTCGGTGCCCCCGAACGTGGGCTTCCGCCGATGCTCGGACTCACCGAAGACGAGGTCAGCGAGGCAGTCGCCGACCCCGACGCCGACGCACCCGCGCGATTCGACGCCTGGCTCAACACCATCCCTCAGCAGGGTAGCGAGGTCGTGCGAACCGAAGAAGCGATGTTCGCCGCACTCGGCTGCCTGACGCTCACGGAGTGATACGATGCCACAGCCAAACCGACCACGAAAAGGCTCGATGGGGTTCAGTCCCCGCAAGCGCGCGGACAGCGAGACGCCTCGCTTTAACTCGTGGCCCGCAGACGACGGTCAAGTCGGCCTGCAGGGCTTTGCCGGCTACAAGGCCGGAATGACTCACGTCGTCCTCGTCGACGACAAGGCGAACGCGCCGACGGAAGGCATGGAGACGACCGTGCCCGTGACCGTCGTCGAAACGCCGCCCATGCGGGCGGCGGCCGTCCGCCTCTACGAGGACACGCCGTACGGCAAGAAGCCGCTCACGGAAGTCTGGGCCGACGACACCCACGAGGAACTCGACCGCGCACTCTCCGTCCCCGAGGACGGAGGAGATACAGACGCACTGACCGAAGCGCTCGAATCCGAGGACATCGCCGACGTCCGTGTCATCACGCACACGGTCCCCGGCGACCTCACGAGCGTCCCGAAGAAGCAGCCCGACGTCATGGAGACGCGGGTCGGCGGCGGCTCCCTCGAGGACCGCGTCGACTTCGCCGCGGAACTCATCGACGACGGCGGCGAACACGAGTTCGGCGACGTCTTCCGGGCCGGCGAATTCACTGACGTCGCCGGCGTGACGAAGGGCAAAGGGACGCAGGGCCCCGTCAAGCGCTGGGGCGTGCAGAAGCGGAAGGGCAAGCACGCTCGCCAGGGCTGGCGGCGCCGCATCGGTAACCTCGGCCCGTGGAACCCGAGCCGCGTTCGCTCGACGGTTCCCCAGCTGGGCCAGACGGGCTACCATCAGCGCACCGAACTCAACAAGCGCCTCATCGACTTCGGTGAGGGCGACGACGTGAACGCGGTCGGCGGCTTCCCGAACTACGGCGAAGTCGACGGCCCGTACACGCTCGTGAAGGGGTCGGTGCCCGGTCCCGAGCAGCGCCTCGTGCGGTTCCGCCCGGCCGTCCGGCCGAGCGAATCGCCGCGCCTCGATCCCGAGGTGCGCTACGTGAGCACCGCATCTAACCAAGGCTAACTATGCAGGCAACTGTACGAGACCTGAACGGCGACGACGCAGGCACGCTGGACCTGCCGGACGTGTTCACGGAACCCGTCCGCGCAGACCTCATCAAGCGTGCAGTCCTCGCCGCGCAGGCAAACCGAACACAGGAGTACGGCTCCGACGAGTACGCGGGCCTGCGCACCTCCGCTGAGTCCCACGGTAGCGGACGCGGCATGGCTCACGTCCCGAAGACGGAAGGCCGTGGCGCGCGCGTCCCGCAGACCGTCGGCGGTCGGAAAGCGCACCCGCCGAAAGCCGAGAAAGACCACGGCCTCGACGTCAACGACAAGGAGCGGAAGGCCGCCGTCCGGAGCGCCATCGCGGCGACCACGGACAGCGACCGGGTCGCGGAGCGCGGCCACGAGTTCGACGACGACGTCGAACTCCCGCTCGTCGTCAGCGACGACTTCGAGGACCTCGTGAAGACCCAGGCCGTCGTGGAGTTCCTGGACGCGGTCGGCGTCCACGCTGACGTCGAGCGCGCAGACGACGGTCGGAACGTGCGAGCAGGCCAGGGGACGCTCCGCGGACGCAAGTACCAGGAGCCGTCCTCGATCCTGTTCGTGACGTCCAGCGACACCGGGCCGTCGAAGGCGGCGCGGAACCTCGCTGGCGTCGACGTCGCGACCGGCCGCGAAGTGAACGCCGAAGACCTCGCGCCCGGCACGGAGCCGGGTCGCTTGACGGTCTGGACGGAGAGCGCCGTCGAGGAGGTGGCCGACCGATGAGCGGTATCATCGACTACCCGCTGGTCACAGAGAAGGCGATGGACGAGATGGACTTCCAGAACAAGCTCCAGTTCATCGTCGACGTCGACGCCGCGAAGCCCGAGATTCGGGACGCCGTCGAGGAACAGTACGACGTCACCGTCACCGACGTGAACACGCAGGTGACCCCGGAGGCCCAGAAGAAGGCGACCGTGAAACTCTCCGAGGATGACGACGCGCAGGACGTCGCATCCCGCATCGGGGTGTTCTGACAATGGGACGCAGAATTCAAGGGCAGCGACGTGGTCGCGGGACGCCGACGTTCCGCGCGCCGTCGCACCGATACAACGCCGAACTGTCGCACCGAAAGACCGAGGACACCGACGTGCTCTCGGGCGAGGTCGTCGACATCGAACACGACCCCGCGCGCAGCGCGCCGGTCGCGAACGTCCAGTTCGAGGACGGCGACCAGCGCCTCGTGCTCGCCAGCGAGGGTGTCGCCGTCGGCGACACCCTCGAAGTCGGCATCTCCGCCGAAATCGAGGAGGGCAACACGCTCCCGCTCTCCGAGATCCCGGAGGGCGTGCCGGTCTGTAACGTCGAGAGTCAGCCGGGCGACGGTGGGAAGTTCGCACGCGCGAGCGGGGTCAACGCCGACCTCGTCACGCACGAGCGAGACGCCGCCGTCGTGCAGCTGCCGAGCGGCGAAGTGAAGCGCCTGTCCCCGGACTGCCGGGCCACCATCGGCGTCGTCGCCGGTGGCGGTCGCACGGACAAGCCGTTCGTGAAGGCCGGGAACAAGCACCACAAGATGAAGACCCGCGGCGGGAAGTGGCCGATCGTCCGTGGTGTCGCGATGAACGCCGTCGACCACCCGTTCGGTGGCGGCGGCCGCCAGCACCCCGGTCGTCCGAAGAGCGTCTCCCGCAACGCGTCGCCCGGCCGGAAGGTCGGCGACATCGCCTCCAAGCGCACCGGCCGTGGAGGGAACAAGTAACAATGAGTACCGAATTCCGAACCGGTCGCGAGGGTGAGTTCACCTACCGCGGCCACGACCTCGACGAGCTGCAGGACATGAGCCTGGAGGAAGTCGCGGAACTGCTCCCCGCTCGCCAGCGGCGAACCATCACCCGTGGGCTGTCCGACGAACACCTGAAGGTGCTCGAGGAAGCCCGCGAATCGACGTCCGAGGAGACGGCAAACGACCCGATCCGGACGCACCTGCGCGACATGCCGGTGCTGCCGGAGTTCGTCGGGCTGACGTTCGCGGTGTACACCGGACAGGAGTTCGAACGCGTCGAGATCGAGCCCGAGATGCTCGGGCACTACCTCGGCGAGTTCCAGCTGACCCGGACGTCGGTCGAACACGGGCAGGCGGGCATCGGCGCGACCCGTTCCTCGAAGTTCGTGCCGCTCAAATAACCATGGGAATCAGCTACAGCGTGGACACCGACCCCGAGACCACCGCGAGAGCGATGCTCCGGGAGCGGTCCATCAGCCTGAAGCACAGCAAAGCCATCGCCCGACAGATCAAGGGCATGACGGTCGCCGAGGCGCGAGCGTACCTCGACGCCGTCATCAACGAGGAGCGGTCGGTGCCGTTCAAGCAGCACAACAGCGGCGTCGGCCACCGGAACGACATCGAGGGCTGGGACGCCGGACGGTACCCGGAGAAGGCCTCGAAGGACTTCCTGAAACTCCTCGACAACGTGGCGAACAACGCCGACCAGCAGGGCTTCGACGCCGAAGCGATGGTCATCAGCCACGTCGCCCCGCACAAGGTCGACGAGAGCGTCGGCCGGAAGCCCCGCGCGATGGGGAAAGCCGACCCCTGGAACACGACGCTCTGCGACGTCGAACTCGTCGTCAGCGAGCCCGACGCCGAGGAGGTGAGCGCGTAATGGCCGACGAGATGCAGTTCATCGAGCAGGGCCTCCAGCGCTCCCAGATCGACGAGTTCTTCGCCGACGAGCTGGCTCGCGCCGGCTACGGCGGCATGGAGCTCGCACCGACGCCGATGGGCATGCAGATCGTCCTCAAGGCCGAGAAGCCCGGGATGGTCATCGGCAAGGGCGGGAAGAACATCCGGAAGATCACGACGCAGCTCGAGGAGCGCTTCGACATCGAGGACCCGCAGATCGACGTGCAGGAGGTCGACGAACCCGACCTGAACGCACAGATCGTCGCGGACCGCCTCGCGAACGCGCTCGAGCGCGGCTGGTACTTCCGGAAGGCCGGACACACGACCATCGACCGCATCATGGAAGCCGGCGCACTCGGCGCCGAGATCGTCCTGAGCGGGAAGGTCACCGGCAACCGCGGCCGCGTCGAGAAGTTCAACCGCGGCTACATCAAGCACAACGGCGAACCGGCGGAGGAGATCGTCGACCACGGCAAGGGTGTCGCCGTGATGAAGCTCGGCACCATCGGCGTGAGCGTGAAGATCATCCCGCCGAACGCGAAGCTCCCCGACGACTTCGAGATCCACGAGGGCGCGGACATCGAGGACCTCGTCGTCGACGAGGAGGAAGCCGGCGAGGAGCTCGAGGAGCTCCTCGAGGGCGAAGGCGAAGGCGCCGAAGGCGCCGCCCCCGAGGGCGAGCCGGCAGCGAGGACGCCGCCGAGCGGCCGAGGAGGCCGTCGAGGAGATCGTCGAAGCGGAAGTCGAGGCCGAAGAAGGCGCCTCGTCGACCTCGCCGCCGGACGCCCCCGAGGCGGACGTCGAGGAGGACCTCGACGAGCTCGCCGCGGACGTCGAGGCGGAAGCCGAGGACGTCGAGCCCGAGGACTTCGACGAACTGGAGTCCGAGGCCGAGGAGACCGCCGAGGAACTCCTCGAGGAGATGGAAGCGACGGACGAATCCGAGGAGGAAGCCGAGTCTACCGAGGACGAGGACGACGCCGAGGAGGGTGAGGAATAATGGCGATTCTGCACCCCGAAGAGATCCGGGACATGACCCCGGCAGAGCGCGACGCAGAACTCGAAGAGATCGAGACGGAGCTGCTGAACGCGAAGGCAGTGAAGGCGGCCGGTGGGGCTCCGGAGAACCCGGGCCGCATCAGCGAACTGGGTCGCACCGTCGCTCGAATCAAGACGATTCAGCGAGAGGAAGGCGACCTCGACGAAGCGGAGACTGAGAGCGACTAATGACAGTGACGCCCGAGACGCTGCCGCGACACGAACTCGTCGGCCTGCACGTGCGGGTCGTCGAGTCGACGGACCCGTCTCGAGTCGGTATCGAGGGCGAGGTCGTCCGCGAGACGATGCGGACGCTCGTGCTGGACACCGGCCGAGGCGGCTCCGACAGCGACAGTGACGTCTCGGGCGTCAAGCAGATTCCGAAGCGAGGAACGACATTCGAGTTCCGACTCACAGATGAAGCTGCGGTGTCCGCGAAGGACACCGGGACCGCGTCCCAACCTGCAGGTGGCGAGAGCCAAACCACTGGCGAGGGCGTGGCCTACGTTACGGTGGATGGGGTCGCGTTGCTCTCACGACCCGCTACTCGCTCCGAGAACGGAGTTGATTCGAAATGGCGATAGGACTGAACGTAACAGAACCGGAAGGCACGTGCTCTCACGAGGACTGTCCGTTCCACGGAGAACTCTCCGTGCGCGGCCAGGTTCTCGAAGGTGAAGTGGCTTCTACCGACATGGACAAAACCATCGTCGTCGAGCGCGAATACGACGTATTCGTGCCGAAGTACGACCGCTACATGAAACGGCGGTCCCGAGTGCCGGCGCACGCGCCGGAGTGCTTCGACATCGACGTCGGCGACATGGTTCGCATCGCAGAAACCCGACCGCTCTCGAAGACGAAATCCCACGTGGTCGTCGAAGTCACCGACGGAGGTGACGCCTGATGGAAGCCATCAAGGCAGACGTCACGCAGGGTCTCGAGAAGGGCTCGCTCATCACGTGCGCCGACAACACTGGCGCCCGCGAGCTCAAGATCACGAGCGTAAAGGGCTATCAAGGAACGAAGAACCGCCACCCGAAAGCCGGGCTGGGCGACACCGTCACCGTCTCGGTGACGAAGGGCACGCCGGAGATGCGCCGCCAGGTACTGGAGGCCGTCGTCGTGCGTCAGCGAAAGCCCATTCGCCGCCCGGACGGCACGCGCGTGAAGTTCGAGGACAACGCCGCGGTCATCATCGACGACCTGGGCGAGCCTCGCGGGACCGAGATCAAGGGCCCGATTTCGCGCGAAGTGGCGGAACGGTACGGTACCATCGCGAGTACCGCGACGATGATTGTATAACATGAGCGAACAACCACGCAAACAGCGAAACAGCTCGGCCAACGCGTCGCTGCACGAGCGACAGGACCAGGTTCGCTCGACGCTGTCGGACGACCTCCGCGAGGAGTACGACCAGCGTCACGTCCGCGTGAACGTCGGCGACACTGTCGAAGTGATGCGCGGCGACGACGCGGGCGAGGAAGGCGAAGTCGTCGACGTGGACCTGCGGTCGGAGACGGTCCGCGTCGAGGACGTCGTCGTGGAGAAGGCTGACGGCGAGGAGCTACCGAAGCCCCTCGACGCCAGCAACCTCCGCGTCACTGACCTGAACCTCGAAGACGACGTGCGCACCGAGCGACTCGAGGGTGACAACGAATGACGAACCACCAGAAGCGACTCTCGGTACCGAAGTCCTGGCCTGTCGAGCGGAAGACGGAGACGTTCACCGCGAAGGCCGGTGCTGGGCCGCACGGCGAGAGCGGGGTTCCGCTCGTCGTCGTGCTCCGGGACGTCCTGGGGTACGTCGACGACTCCAGCGAAGCACAGTACGCCATCAACACTGACGGCGTGCTCGTGAACGGTGACTCGGTCGGCGACGTCAACCGCCCCATCGGGATGTTCGACATCCTGGCGTTCCCCGAGCGCGACGAACACTACCGCGTGTTCCCCGACGAAGGCGGCCGCCTCGGCCTCACGCCGATCGCGGCAGCCGACGCGGACAGCAAACTCAGCAAAGTAACGGACAAGACGACTGTCTCGGGCGGACGCGTCCAGCTGAACTTCCACGACGGCGGCAACATCGTCGTCGAGGACGACGTCTACAGCGGGAACGACTCCGTCGTCATCGACAACGAGACCAGCGACGTCGTCGCCCACTTCGAATACGAGGAGGGCGCGCTCGTCACGGCCGTCGCCGGCCAGCACGCCGGCGACATCGGCCGTATCGAGGAGATCGACGTCCAGCCTGGCAGCGCACAGAACACGGTTCACGTCGACACAGCCGACGGCGGCTTCGAGACGGTCGAAGAGTACGTCGTCGTCATCGACGAGAACTTCGTCGCCGAAGACACCGAACTCCCGGGTGATGCCGAATGAGTGAGGCTGAAGCCGACTTCCACGAGATGCGCGAGCCGCGCATCGAGAAGGTCGTCGTCCACATGGGCGTCGGCCAGGGTGGGGTCGACCTCCAGAACGCGGAGGACATCCTCCACGAGATCACCGGGCAGGACACGGTGCGGACGACCGCCAAGCGGACCGAACCCGAGTTCGGCATCCGCGAGGGCGACCCGATCGGCGCGAAGGTCACGCTGCGGGGTGAGGACGCGTTCGAGTTCCTCGAGCGCGCGCTCCCGGCGACGAACCTCAGCCAGCAGCAGTTCGACGACACCGGGAACGTGAGCTTCGGGATTCAGGAGCACACGGACTTCCCGAGCCAGGAGTACGACCCGAACATCGGGATTTACGGGCTGGACGTCACGGTCAACCTCGTGCGTCCGGGCTACCGCGTCGCGAAGCGCGACAAGGCGTCCCGTCAGATCCCGTCGAACCACCGACTCGACCCCGAGGACGCGGTTGCGTTCCTCGAATCTAACTTCGACGTGGAGGTCAACGAATGAGCGAGACGGAAGAAGTCGAACGGACAGGCCAGACACACGAGTGCCGGCGCTGCGGCCGCAAGCAGGGCCTCGTCGGCAAGTACGACATCTGGCTGTGTCGACAGTGCTTCCGCGAGATTGCCCGTTCGATGGGCTTCAAGAAGTACAGCTAACAATGACTGCGAACGACCCCCTGTCCGACGCGCTTTCCGGCCTCGACAACGCCGAGAGCGTCGGGCATCTGGAACACACAGTAGAGCCCGCCTCGAACATGGTCGGCTCCGTCCTCGAGGTCTTCTACGACCGCGGGTACATCGACGGCTTCGAGTTCGTCGACGACGGCAAGGCCGGCAAGTTCGAGATCGAACTGAAAGGTGCCATCAACGAGTGTGGCCCCGTGAACCCGCGGTATTCCGTGGGTGCCGACGGCTACGAGAAGTGGGAGAAACGCTACCTCCCCGCTCGAGACTACGGCTCGCTCGTCGTCACGACGAGTCACGGCATCATGAGCCACTACGAGGCCCGCGAGGCGGGCATCGGTGGCCAAGTGATAGCGTACGTATACTAACAATGGCACGAGTGGAAATCGAAATTCCGGACGAAGTGACGGCGGAGGTCGACCACCTCGACCTCACCGTCGAAGGGCCCGAAGGGTCCGTCACGCGACGGCTCTGGTATCCCGACATCAGCGTCTCCACCGAGGACGACGTCGTTGTCGTCGAGAGCGACGCCGACGACGCGAAGACGCTCTCGACGGTCGGTACGTTCGAGAGCCACGTGGAGAACATGGTCCACGGCGTCACCGAGGGCTGGGAGTACCGACTCCAGGTCCACTACTCTCACTTCCCGATGCAGGTGGAAGTCGAGGGCGACGAGGTCGTCATCCAGAACTTCCTCGGGGAGAAGGCCCCGCGACGCACGCCCATCCGCGGCGACACCGAAGTCGCCGTCGACGGCGAGGAAGTGACTCTCAACGGCCCGAGTATCGAGGACGTCGGCCAGACGGCGGCCGACATCGAACAGCTCACGCGCGTCACCGACAAGGACACGCGCGTGTTCCAGGACGGCGTGTACATCGTCGAGAAACCCGCGAAAGGAGGTGCCTGATAGATGGCAGACGAAGAATCTGACACGCCGGAGGAACTGGTAGACATCTCGGGCGTCGGCCCGTCGAAGGCCGAGGCGCTCGAAGCAGCCGGCTACGAGACCGTCGAGGACGTCCAGGCAGCGAGCCAGGGCGAACTCGCGGAGATCGACGGCGTCGGCAACGCGCTCGCAGCGCGCATCAAAGCCGACGTCGGCGGCCTCGAGGTCGAAGCGGAGACCGAGGCCGAAGTCGAGGAAGCCGAGCCCGAGGAGGCGGAAGCCGAGGAGGAAGTGGAGACGGAGCTCCGTCCCCGCGGCCTCACGGAGAAGACGCCGGACCTCAGCGACGAGGAACAGCGGCTCCTGAACGAGCGGCGCCGCGTCGGCAAGCCGCAGTTCAACCGCCAGGACTACCACAAGAAGAAGCGGACGCCGTCGTCGTGGCGGCGCCCCCGCGGCCAGCTCTCGAAGCAGCGCCGCGGCGTCAAGGGGAAAGGCGACACAGTCGAGGCTGGGTTCCGGACGCCGGAGGCCATCCGCGGCAAACACCCCAGCGGTTTCGAGGAAGTCCGCGTGCACAACACGGACGACCTCGACGGCATCGACCCGGACACGGAAGCCGCCCGCATCGCCTCGAAGGTTGGCGCACGCAAGCGCGAACGCATCGAGGAGCAGGCCGAAGAAGCGGGCATCCGCGTTCTGAACCCGACCTACGTCGAAGTCGAAGTGGAGGGTGACGAATGAGCGACCTGACAGCACAGCGACGGCTCGCCGCCGACGTCCTCGACGTCGGGAAGGGACGCGTCTGGTTCGACCCCGACGCCCAGTCCGAGATCGCGGACGCGATCACGCGAGAAGACATCCGCGAGCTCGTCGACGAGGGCACGATTCAGGCAGAGACGAAGCAAGGAAACTCGCGCGGTCGCGCACGAGAGCGCGACGCGAAGCGGTCCTACGGCCACCAGAAGGGCGCCGGCTCCCGAAAGGGCACGGCTGGCGCTCGCGAGAACGAGAAGGAAGCCTACATGGGACGCATCCGCGCGCAGCGACGCACGCTGAAGGAGCTCCGGGACGAGGGCGAGCTGACGCCCAGCCAGTACCGCGAGCTCTACAACAAAGCCAACGGTGGCGAGTTCGACAGCGTCCGTCGCTTGAAGAAGTACATCGCGGAAAACTACGGTGAAAACTAATGGCGACAGGACCACGCTACAACGTGCCGATGCGACGGCGCCGCGAGGTCCGGACCGACTACCACCAGAGGTTGCGCCTCCTGAAGTCAGGGAAACCTCGGCTCGTTGCTCGGAAGAGCAACAAGCACGTCACGGCGCAGCTGGTCGTTACGGGCCCGAACGGTGACGAAACGATTGCGAGCGCGCACTCCAGCGACCTCGAGGAGTACGGCTGGGACGCCCCCACGGGCAACCTCCCGGCCGCGTACCTGACGGGACTGCTGGCCGGAACGCGCGGGAAGAACGCGGACGCGGACGAGGCCGTCCTCGACATCGGCCTGAACTCCGCGACCCCGGGTTCGAAAGTGTTCGCGATCCAGGAGGGCGCCATCGACGCCGGCCTGGACGTTCCCCACAACGACTCCGTGCTCGCGGAGTGGTCGCGGACGCGCGGCGAACACATCGCCGAGTACGCAGAATCGCTCGACGACCCGCTGTACAGCGGGGAGTTCGACGCTACGGAGCTTCCCGAACACTTCGACGAGGTACGGGAGGCCATCTTGGAGGACAACGAATGAGCTACAACGAAACCTGGGAACCGAAGACGCGCCTGGGTCGCCTCGTCAAGGACGGCGAAATCGAGGACATGAACGCGGCGCTGAACAGCGGGCTGCCGCTGAAGGAGCCGGAGATCGTCGATAACCTCCTTCCGGGGCTCGACGACGAAGTGCTGGACATCAACATGGTCCAGCGCATGACCGACTCCGGTCGCCGCGTGAAGTTCCGCTGCGTTGTCGTCATCGGTAACCGCGACGGCTACGTCGGCTACGCCGAAGGTCGCGACGACCAGGTCGGCGGCGCCATCCAGAAGGCGATCGAGGTCGCGAAACTGAACATCATCGACGTCTCCCGCGGCTGTGGGTCCTGGGAGTGCGGCTGTGGGCGACCCCACACCGTCGCGCTCAAGACCACCGGCCAGGCCGGGAGCGTCGAAGTCGAACTGATCCCCGCGCCGCGCGGCCTCGGCCTCGCGGGCGGCGAGACGGTCCGCCACGTGCTGGAACTGGCGGGCATCGAGGACGCGTGGACGCGTTCCTCGGGGAAGACCCGGACGACCGTGAACTTCGCGAAGGCGACGTTCAACGCGCTCCGGAAGACCGCGGAAGCCCGCGTCCCCCAGCACGCCCACGAACAGCGTGAGGTGATCGAGTGATGCTGGCGGTCGTGAAGATCCGCGGCGAAGTCAACATCAGCGCGGACGTCGAGGACACGTTCGAGATGCTGAACATCCACAGCGTCAACCACTGCGCGCTCGTCCCCGAAACCGAAACATACGAGGGGATGGTCGCGAAGGTCAACGACTACGTTGCGTTCGGCGAGCCGAGCCGGGGCGTGCTCGCGAGCCTCCTCGAGGCCCGCGGCGAACCGGAGACGGGTTCGGCGGACGTCGACGACAAGTGGGTCGCCGAGAACACCGACTACGACGACGTCGACGACCTGGCGGGCGCGCTCCTCGACGAGGAGACGACCCTCCGGAAGGCCGGGCTCGCGCCCGCCCTTCGGCTGCATCCGCCGCGTGGCGGCCACGACGGCATCAAGCAGCCGGTCAGCGACGGCGGCGAACTCGGCAACCACAGCACAGAGGAGATCGACGATCTCCTCACCGACATGCGCTA
Source organism: Halobacterium bonnevillei (assembly GCF_009831555.1). Lineage (GTDB taxonomy): Archaea > Halobacteriota > Halobacteria > Halobacteriales > Halobacteriaceae > Halobacterium > Halobacterium bonnevillei. Next base: position 16,971 of record NZ_WUUU01000035.1, read on the forward strand.
ACCATGACCAGCAAGAAACGACGACAACGCGGCTCCCGCACGCACGGCGGCGGTACGCACAAGAACCGCCGCGGCGCCGGCAATCGAGGCGGGCGCGGACGCGCGGGCCGCAAGAAACACGAACAACACAACTACGAGGACGTCGGCAAGAGCGGATTCAAGCGCCCGGAGAAGACCGAGCGCGACGTCCGCGAGGTGTCCGTCCAGAAGCTCGACGAGGACATCGCGTTGCTCGCCGAGGACGGCGTCGCCGAGGAGACGGAGTACGGCTACCGCGTCGACGCGCGGGACGTCACCGAGGACGGCTGGGAGGCCGACGTCGTGAAAGTGCTCGGTGGCGGACAGGTGTACGAACAGCTCGAAGTGACGGCGGACGCGTTCTCCGCGGGCGCCGTCGAACTCATCGAGAGCGAGGGCGGCGACGCCGTCGTCTCCGAGCGCGCAACCGAGGACAGCGAGGAGTAACCCATGGGATGGAAGGAGGCTGCCGCACCGGTCCTCACGCGGATGCCCGCAGTCCAGCGGCCGGAGGGTCACGTGCCGTTCCGCCGGAAGATGTACTGGACACTCGGCGTGCTCGTCCTGTACTTCTTCCTGACGAACGTCACCCTCTGGGGGCTGGACACTGGCGGAAGTAGCGACCTCTTCGGGCAGTTCCGGAGTCTACTCGCCGGCGGTCAGGGGACGGTGCTGCAACTCGGCATCGGCCCCATCGTCACGGGTAGCATCGTGCTCCAGCTGCTCGGCGGCGCGAACCTGCTCGGACTGGACACGAACGACCCCCGTGACCAGGCCATCTACCAGGGCCTCCAGAAGGTCCTGGTCATCGCGATGGTGTTCCTGACGGGCATCCCGATGGTGTTCTTCGGGAACTTCCTTCGCCCGAGCCCCGAGCTCGCCGCGAGCCTGGGCGGGTCGTTCAGCGTGCAAGTCCTACTGTTCGCCCAGATCGCGGCAGGAGGCATCCTCCTGTTGTTCATGGACGAAGTCATCTCGAAGTGGGGTGTGGGCTCCGGTATCGGCCTGTTCATCGTGGCCGGCGTGAGCCAGCGCCTCGTGGGCGGGTTCCTGTTCTGGGAGGGGCAGTTCCCCGAGCAGGGCCTCATTCCGAACTGGATCGACCTCGCGCTCGGGAACGTCGGGAACATCCCGCCGATCCTCTCCGTGGACGGGCTGTCGTTCCTGCTGATACAGGGCGGCATCCTCGGCCTCATCACGACGTTCATCATCTACGTGACAGTCGTGTACGCGGAGAGTGTGCGCGTGGAGATCCCACTGAGCCACGCCCGCGTGAAGGGCGCGCGTGGTCGCTTCCCCGTGAAGCTCATCTACGCGAGCGTCCTGCCGATGATTCTCGTTCGGGCGCTCCAGGCGAACATCCAGTTCCTGGGGCAGATTCTGAACTCGATGACGTCGATGCCCGCGTGGCTCGGCGTCTACTCGGACGGGAGCGCGGTCGGCGGGCTGTTCTACTACCTGGCGCCGATCTACAACCGCCAGGCGTGGATGTGGTGGCTCGGTGGGACGTCCGCCGAACCGTGGCAGATCGGCATCCGCATCGCGGTCGACCTCACGTTCATGATCGTCGGCGGCGCCGTCTTCGCCATCTTCTGGGTGGAGACGACGGACATGGGTCCGGAAGCCACCGCGAAACAGATCCAGAACTCGGGGATGCAGATTCCCGGGTTCCGGAAGAACCTCGGGGTCATCGAGAAGGTACTGGAGCGGTACATCCCGCAGGTCACCGTGCTCGGTGGCGCCCTGGTCGGACTGCTCGCCGTGCTCGCGAACATGCTCGGCACCGTCGGGAACGTCACGGGGACCGGCCTCCTGCTGACGATATCCATCACCTACAAGCTCTACGAGGAGATCGCCGAAGAGCAGATGATGGAGATGCACCCGATGATGCGGGAGATGTTCGGCGGCGGCGACTGACGGTCGGCGACGTCTCTCACGCTGCAGTATTTTTTCGCGCCCAGGACGCGACCAGCCGGCGGTATCGAGTCCGTGACCCGCCCGCCGTGTGCAGCGTGCGTTCCGAGGCTGACGTGCACGGGGTGCACAGTGCGCGTCCAGTACGTTGATACAGATACGCCGGAATCCGGGAGGCATGACTGGCAAGCAACTGTCCCGCCGCCGGCTGCTCGCGGCGGTGGGGCTGGCGGGGGCGCTGTCCGGGTGTGCGGAACTGACCGGCGACAGTTCCCGACCCGGCGACAGCACGTCAGCTACGCGGACGGAGACCGATGAGTCGACGCCGAATCCGACGACTGCGGACGCACAGGAGGGCGGCGAGTTGACCGGCGACTACAGGATTCACAACTTCGTCGAGCGTGATTCGACGGACCTCGTGTTGAACGGCGACGTGTTCCGGTACAACGGTCTCTCGAGCCTACTCACGATGACGATAGACCCGCTGCGTGAGCAGTGGGTCGACCAGGTGATGGACGTTGCGAGAGCGTCAGACGTGAACGTAATCCGGTGTTGGGGATTCCCGCCGACGTTCGATCCGGCCGCTGGATCGGTTCACGCGGCTCCAGGCGAGTTCGACGAGGAGTGGTTCGGAGTGTTCGACTACACCGTCGCGCGGGCGAAGGAAGCCGGCGTTCGACTTGTCGTCCCGCTCCTGCAGGGGGTTCACGTTGACGCCTCGAACGAGCGCCGGAACTACGCGCCGAGCCCCGCCACCTACGGCGAGTGGTCGGATACGGCCGACTACACCCAGTACACGAAGGACTTCATCGAGGACGACCAGGCAAACGAGTACTTCAAGGAATACATCGAGCACCTGTTGACGCGGGAGAACCAGTACACGGGCGTCGAGTACCGCGACGAGCCGACGATTCTGGTCTGGGAGTGCGCGAACGAACTGGAGTTCCACCACCCCGACCGAGTGGGGGACTCGCTGGACTTCTGGTACCAGGACATTGGGTCGTTCGTCACGTCCCTCGGCGCACAGCAACTGGTCGGCACCGGGATGCACGGGGCGACGGGTGACGTCTACGAGCCGTGGACGGTTCGGTGCGACTTCGTCCAGGACCACCGCGCGGACGCCATCGACGTCTGTTCGTTCCACCACTACCCTGTCAGTGGCAGGCCGGAGACCAGCGTTCGCGTTCGGTCACCGGAGTTGACTCGGCGGTACATGGAGCACAAGGTAGCGTTGGCGTACGAGGAAGTTGGGAAACCGGTCTACTGCGGGGAGTACGGTGTGCCGTATCTGAGCGAGTCCATCGGCGAAGTCCTGGTGAGTCGACTCGAGACCGCCGAGGAAGCCAGCGACGTCGAATCCAACGCAGAGTACCCGATGGCGTACCCCGACCAGCACGACGACGGCGTCCTGGTGACGCGCCGCGAACACCTCGACTGGGAGTCCTACGGGCTGAAGAAGCGCAACGACTACTTCCGGTACGCGACCGAGGTCGCGGCCGACACCGGCCTGGAGGGCGTGCACTGGTGGCGATTGATTCCCGCCAGAATTCCCGAGGAGGTCGGCGAGGACGAGCTGCCGGACTACCGGATGGAAGAACTCGGGTCGGCGATACTCCAAGACGATCAGGAGACGTTCGACGTGGTTCAGGCGTACGCCGAGCGAAACGCCCAGAACACGACTGACCGGTCAGCGTGAGCGGGGCCGCACGGCAAGCGGCGAGCAGTCAGAACTCGGCGAGGGGTTTGCGGCGGGCGGACTCGCGGTAGTCCTCGTAGACGGCCTCACCCCACTCGCGGACGTGCTCGTCGGTGGTCTCCAGGAGCGCTCGCGGGAGGCCGTCGTCGTCCGCGAGGCCGATCTGGGTGACATCGTCGTCCGCAAGGCCGAGGTAGAACGGCAGGTCGTCTGGCGTGACGTAGATGGGTGACCGGCCGGTCTCGACCGCTCGCCGCATCAGGTCCGCGAACCGTTCTGACTCCATCGTGGCTTCCACCGACTGAGTGACGACCGACTCCGCCTCCAGGCCGCGGTCGGTGACCTGATCGGCGAGCGTCTCCGTCGATTCCAGTTCGATAGCTGGCAGCAGGACGCGCAAACGGTCCGCGGTGTACAGGATTTCCGTCTGCGTTCTGGCGGGCGCGTAGGGGTCGGCGTCTGTGGGCGTCGTCACCTCGACGTCGCGTGCGTGCTGGACGTCGGGTGCGTCCACGTCGGCCGGAAACCACCGGAGGAATTCGGCGAGTTCGTCGACCGTGCGCATCGCCTCCAGCAGCCCGGTAAACTCATCGGCGACGACGTCGCCGACCGGGGTGAGCCGGTACTCGCCGTTCTCGGACGCGACCCAGTCTTCGTCGGCCAGCGACTGCAGCGCCCGCGAGACGGTCGTCCGGGAGGCGTCCAGTTCACTTCGGAGTTCGCGCTGGGTGGCCGCCTCCTCCGCGAGGTGCTTGAGGACGTCCACGCGGGAGTGGGCGCGTGCGAGGAAGCGGACCTGGTCGAGGGGGGTAGCGTCGTCTCCCGGCATCTGTGATACGATACGGAGGAAGCCCAGCATCACCAAATATGTTGTGCATGGTGTGCACAGTGTACGCCAGATAGTATTACGTCGGTCTGCGATTTCAGAGATACTCCGGACGCGGTCGGACAAGGTCGACGGCCGTCGTCCGCTGCGTCCGGTACGGGGGAAGGGTGCCTGAGGGGGTGGCGAACCGCCGCCCAACTCGGTCGCCCTCGCGGTGGAGCGCCGGCACGCGTGGCTGTTCACCAGCCAGCCACACTCTCACTCGACTTCGATGCGATGCCGATCAGGGGGTTGGTTCTCGCGGAGTCGCTCGATGCGTTCGTCGAAGGCCGGATGCGTGGACAGCCAGCGGTGGGCGTCCCGGTCGGACTCGCGGCGGTAGAGGACACCGAGCAGGCCACCGGGTTCCTGAGCGCGCTGGAGTTTCCGGAGCGCGGACGCGAGTTTCCCGGGGCTGCCGGTCACCTCGACGGCGCGGTCGTCGGCCGCGAACTCGCGCTGCCGGGAGTGCGCGCGGACG
>NZ_WUUU01000036.1 GCF_009831555.1 Halobacterium bonnevillei
GCGGAACAGGAAGAGTTCGTGTGAGTGCTTAAACAGAGTCCTTCACCTATGCATCAAACAGTGCGGTAGTAAATCGATGGTAGCGTGTATGAGGTGCTCGCTATGTATTCAGCAGGACCCCTAAAACCTATCACCAACTGAGGATTTCAACAAGGCCGTCTCAGAATCAATCTCGGATTGACCCTGACGAGCGGCTGTGTCGAGCGCTCGACTACTGATGCTCAGCACTCGCCGTATATTCCCATCTGACCGCTCGTGTATCGTTTCGATTGCTTCATCGCTAAAGGGCGTAGATGCAGAGGTCGTATTGTCCTCTCTAGCAAGTTCGAGATACTGGATGATGAGAGATTCAACCTCCTCAACAGTGAGTGGTCGCAGGGAGACTTCTTCAGCAATCCTTTCTGCAAAAGCGTGATACTCGCTTGCTACTTGTTGCCACACTTCTGGTGCACATCCAAAGAACGTGCACAATCCTTCTGGGTTCTGATCGAAAAGATGCCGTAGCCCACCCAGTACCGCCTGAGTATCAGTAGGGGAGAGTCTACCGACCCGCTCGAATTCGTCGACAAACAGGAATACACCCTTGAAATCTAAAGCTCGCAGCAGGTTTGTGAAGGCGGTAAATGCCCGAACGACTGCCCCCTCATCCAGAGCACTGTGGATTTCCATATCCTTTCTCTGCTCATATCTGATTCCCTCGCCGGTAAGCCACTGCCAGGCATACAGACTGGTTTCATCGTAGACCAGATGAACGAGGGCGCGGGCGAAATCAGGGTACTGCGTCAAGTCGCTTAGGCGGTCGATAGCTTCGGGAATAAGGTCGGAGAGAAGAACAGACCCGTCATCAATCAGGTTCTTCGTGATGTCGGCTGTGATGAAGTTTCTCTCAGTCCTGTCCTTGATGATTTCTCCAAGGTACTCGTAAACCAGATCCTCAACCCTGTCTCGGGTCACGTTATGCATAAATTCCCGATAAAGGTCGGCCAGTCCTTCGCCCGGCTGTTGAACGTAACCTACGAACGCATCGGGATTGTCTCGAAGGTGTGACTCAGCGTACCGTAGTGTATGTGATTTTCCATTTCCATAACTACCAGTGACTACCAGGTGACGTGATTTCTCGCTCTCTAACGCACTTCGAATAGTCTGCTCGATCGTGCGTACGACTTCTGGCTGACCGAAATAGAGGTCTGGAGAAGCATTTGCGGCTGGGCTGTACGGGAATGGGTTTAGCTCCAGTCCAAACTGGCTGTAGTTGAGCCGGCTGTTCGTGTGGTCAATATCGAGCGTGTAATGTGTTGAATCAGTCATCGTCCTGTGGGAAGTCAAGGTTTGAAGTCGATCCGTGGATCGCGATGTAATAGTATTCGCGACCTGCAAGACGCAACCCCGTCAGAATCTGCTCAGACGTCTGGTTTGCAGTTATGAGCCCATCCTTCTCGTCAAGTTCGATTGATTTCGTCCCATAGGGTGCCTCTTTGGCGACTGTGTCCATAGGTGCACCCTGAAGTTCGACAGTAGCGTTTGCCCGGTTCAAGTCGACGAGAACCTCCTCAGCCTCCGCTCGTGAGCACCTCAGTTCTTCACAGAGTTGCTCACGAAACTCAGGAATAGGGATAGAGCGACGGCTCATTGCTACACCAACGGTTTCGTTTAGTTCCTCGTATACCCCCTCAACAGCCACGATTATCTCTGAACCACGGATAGGGTCAGATACTGGATAATAATCGCCACTGTAGGAATTCCGTTGTACCGAGCCTAGTCTTTCTCCCCAATCACACAGCACGTCGAGACTAGTTTCGTTGAACGTCAGCCAGTTCTCTTCTGATCGCGTTTGAAGTGCTGTCAGTAGCGTCTCACGTGAGGCTGGTCCTAAATCATGGACGACATTCAGGAATCGGTGATAATGCGGACTCCCCTCTTGAAGAACCCTACTTACTTCTTCCCAGTCCTCCTGCCGAACCGCGCGTAACAGACCCTGCCCGTCGGTTGTTGTACAGTATCCACATTCATCCAACTGTGAGCAGTCCTGCTCAGTCAGTAAGCCAATTCGTGTGGCAGCCTCAACAACCTCATTAGCCCGCCTCTGCGAGACGTCGAGACGAGATGCAATGTCTGAAGGGGTAGAGGATTCTACCGCAGTATCGGCCACTTCAAACAGTCGGGGGAGCGTCACCGGACGTATCGAGGAACGCTGCTCAGTCATGCTAGTCCACGCACCTGTTGCTTCGCAGTCTTGAACGCCCGAAGCGTGACGTCGTTTCCTTGATAACGCAGTCGCAGGTAGGATTCTATATCGCGATCGGACGCGGCTGCGTATCTAAACCGACGTAATTCTATTGTGAGCGCCCAGAGGTTGTGCTGTACGAGCAAATTTCGATCTGAGCGCACGTCGTCGAGGGGGCGATCACGACAGACGGGGCATCCACATGGGAGGTACTCTAATTCGCTGATATTGCGAAGAATCTCCCCTCTGAAACCAGGAACCAAGTATCGCCGATGGCTTGCACTCCTGATGAACGCACTTGAGTCGAAGCTATCAACTCCCAAGTACAGTAGGAGCGGAAGGTAGAGAAATCCACCTAGTCCGTAAACGTGGAGATGCTTATCCGTGGCCTTGCGAGCCGCGAGGATTATATTGGTTACTCGCTCGTACTGTCCACCAATCGGAACCAGGCTCCCAAGAGCGAACCCGTCGAAGTCACCTTGTCGATCAAGGTATTTGAGGGTGTTCTGGATAACCTCAGGATCATAACCGTGTACGCTCGCGAAAAGTAACGAGTCACCGGAATGCTGATCGCTAGCTTCGAGGGCATAATCGGTACTGCGTTCTATCCGCCGTTTTCTCTCGTCTGGACCGCACTCTTCCGAGAGGGGAACGTCAACGGTTCCATAAATGTCGGCGTCTATCTCTTCTTGTGTACGAAGGGTTTCAGCAGGTGTCGTGTCGACAGCACCAGGTCCTTCCTGAAACTGGAATCCCCCACTATCGGCGAAGATGATCGCATCATCTGGGGCACCCAGTTCATCCCTGAAGTCTGCTCCTTGTTTCAATCTCTCCCACTGTGACTCCCTTTCACGTATAGCACGTGCATTAACCATCGCTGTCGGGAGATCAGGGATTTCACCGATGTACTCTGGAGTGTTGTCCTGCGAACGCGTACCGATATTACGAACCGGAAATAAGATCGGGGTGTTTACCGAACCATGTTGCGTGGAAAGTGTCCTCTCTCTGTACAGCATTTGCGTTGGGATGCGATAAGCTCAGCTGTCCCATAAATCCTTTGCCGAGACAAAGCTATCAGTTACAATTACAGAGGCTTCTTACGACTTCAGCGAAAGAGGCCTACAGCTCGTGCCGAAAGATTACGAAACTCTCGCCAAGGTGCTCGGCCATACGCGAGCGATGCAGCTATTAGAAGCACTTGCATCGGACGGCCCCACGAACTTCACCTCACTCGTCGAGTCGGTATCAACGTCTACAGACGTCGTTTCACGACATCTCAAGAATTTAGTCGAATATGAATTTGTCATCCGCAACGAGCGGGATGGTAGAGAAGTTGAGTACCGGCTGAGTGAGAAGGGCGAACAGGCGTATCAACATGTACAGATGCTGTGTGAAATGGTTAGCGGGTCAGACGATCCTTCCCGTTAGCTAAAACGGTCGAAACCAGTCTGAGAGGTTAACTCATCGCGGCAGTAGGAAACGAGATCCTCTGGATCATCTGGCGGCCCTTCATTCACCACTCGTGAAGCGAACTTCTCGATATAATGACCCTTGAGTTCGATGGCATTTACACCGTACTGACTCGCGTCCTGGTTCCGCGCGGATAGTGAAATAAGGAACTCCTCACCTTCGGTTCGGCTCTCCTGGTTGAAGAGGACGACATTCGTCGTATCAGGTAGAGCTTCAAGCACTTGTTCTAACTCAATTGCCTCGAGATAATCACTTCCAAGCGGCAGGAACACAACATCTGGCTGCTCAATATCTGAGATCATTCGTGCAAGATCCGTTCTCATCTGTAGCTTCTCGGCCCGATCACGGATTGCGGATTTCCCCATCCCCTTGAACGTGACATTGTATGGAGGGAGGGGGGTCGATTCCTGAACGATACCAAAACCAGCACTGACGAAGAGGCGGACGACAGAGTGCCCATTGGCACGAAGAGTGTTCACTGCTCGACTGATTGCTTGCTGCTGGCGGCCCTGATAGAGATCGTTTGCGGGGATACCGCAGGAGTCCGGTCGGTTAATGAGGTCTTCCCTCGAGTTCTGATCGATGACTTTCTGGTCGAACTCGGAACAGTCGTCCGGGAAGTCCTTCTGCTTACAACACTGGTCAACGATGAGGATGTGCATTATTGGAATTCCGTCAGTCCAGATTGTTCTAATGACCCAAGACGGTTCTTAACCGCCTCATCTACTGCTTCTGGATCCTCGTAGGTCTCTACTTCACATCCTGTGGTTCGAAGCGCCTCGAGCGTGTTCAGCGCCCCATCCGGGTCATATGCGAGGACGGTGTCGAACTGTGCAGCTACTGCTTCTGGAGAATTGCCTTCCGAGGCAGTGAGCCGCTCCCACCACTCATAGATCCCCCCAGAAAATTCCCCCGCAATTTCTATCGCGGCAGCACCGTGTACCGCGTCCCACAGTTCTGGGTTCGCTTCCTGTATTGCATCTTCACACCGATCCGAGCCCGAACCAGTGACTGGCGCTAATATCAGGATCTCTGGGAAGTCTTTCGCCATCTCCCGGCTAAAGCGGTACATATTGTGGAATCCCCGGCGACGATTCCGGTTGTTCCCCCGCCATATTGCAACCTCGATACCATGCTTCTCGCATAGGGGGCAATCACACTCTTCCCAAGGACGGTCCTCCAGCAGTTTGCGGTAGTTATCCAAGTTATCGTCATCCTCCACGAAGGATGCATATTCCTCGAGGAGTGGGTTCAACTCCTGGAGACTTCCTGCCTCTGGCTCACCCAAGGAACCACCATACATGTTGTGTTCGGTCCGCCGCCACTGGATAGTCTTCTCAACAGGTTCAAGGAGCCGCTCGTATCGGGCAAACGCCTCTGTGTCTTCGGGATTGTCCTCCCTGAGAAGATGCATAAGCTCTCGCCAGACGGGTTCACCGACTGTTCCTTTGAACTCTGCTGCCAGGGAGAAGTTACGACGGAAATACTTCTTTATTGGAGTGAGCTTTCCGTGTTGGTAGCCGTCCTCGTGACGATGTTCCTTGAGATAAGCGACCGTCTTTCTGAGTGTATCTTCGGCCTCGTCATAGAACTGCTCAACTGCCTCAACGATTGGTTCGCCAGCATCATACGCGCGCAGTGCTCTGAGAATCTCTTGAGCTCGCACCGCTTTTTCGATCTGTCGAGGGCGGGATTCCGTCGACTTCGGATAGCGAACACGTAGCGCGTCATATCGACGGTCTTCAGTCAAGTGGTAGTTCTTGCCACCAGTCCATGCTGCGATTAACATGCTCGCGCTGTCGAAACTGGTGATACCGGCATCACGAATGGTGTCGAAGGCACCGCTCTTGGCGAACCCAAAGACGTGTGCATCCACTCGTGTTTGATATTCTAACTCGTAGGCGACAATCTCTTCCCCGACAGACGAAACGACGTTCTCGATGGTCTCTTGGGACGCACCAGCGAGCCCGCCGAGACCAATGTAATCGAACCCGTAGTCAAGTGTGGCAGCCGCTGCGTCTGCGTAACTCTCTGGATCCCAGCCCTGGACTGCACCCATAAGGCGGAAATCGTGCCTGTCCGGGTCATATTGTTCCAACATCGCCTCAGCGTTTTCGAGTGTCAGATGTTGGCGGAATTCGTTATCATTCGGGCGATAAACTGCTCGAGGATCATCCCGAAGCTGCGAGCATATCTCTCCAACCGACCCCTCGAAGTCTTCTGCACGGAACGGGTTCAGGTGAGCCTCTGGTGCATCGTAGATACTCGGCTCGTATTCGCTCACGTTCTCGGGCCACTTCGATGGCCATTCTGTGATGAATACTTCCGCCTCACTACCGCCAAGGAGGGATTCCGGCAAATCATCTGGCGTGAACACGTCATCGAACGCATTCTCGTTCAGATACAGGCGAGCGTGATCAGGCCCCTTCCAAGCGACATGGTCGAGGGTTACACCGGTTGTAACCCCAATCCGTTCATAGAAATCCAATAGTTCAGAGCGGCTGTAGGGCGGGAACGGAAGCTTTCGGTATCCCCAGGCCCCACAGTCACTGATAGTAGGAAGCCAGTCAGGCATATCAAGACGAGGGTCATCGTAAATACCGTGTTCGTAGAGCCGCTTTTTGAGTCCCGGACTCTTAGTTACAGAGTCCCGAGATAGGAGTAAGCCATCTGCGGGGAGCTCGTCGTCCCCGAAGATGTCCCATAGGAATAGATTCTCGCGCTTCCCGTTTTCAACGCGAGAGTGGACGTCGTAGACGAAGTCATAATCTGCGTCAACGTGATCATCCCAGTCAGGTACGTAGAACCTCACGAACTCTTCTTCACCACGACTGATTTATGTACGAGATTATTTGAAACACCCGGTATCCTGGCTCAGTGGGGAGTCTACACAACACCAATATCTATGATGGCACGCTCTCACTCTTCACTATGACCGAGATAACGAGCCCAACTACCCTAACAGGGGTCAAGTACGTTCGAATTGGGCATGGTGTATTGGATTTCGGGACCGATGACGAGGAGTACACTTGGTGGTGTCGTGAAGATGCAGACTGGCGAATCGAAGGAGGAGAGACAGTAGTGAATGATGGCGAAGACCGTGCGATCGTCGAGCCACCAAACGGACAGACGTTCATTTGCGAGATTACAGCTAGTAGCAGAGAGAATGACACAGGCCCCGTCGTGTGCCGGTTAGAGTGAAGATTCGTATTTAAATCCAGACGGAAGAAAGTAAGTGTCGTTTTACTCGTTGGCCACAGACACCATCTGGTCGTACTTTTTGGCCTTCTCGAGGAGCCCGTCGACGCGGTCCTCGAAGGAGTCTCCCTCGACAGGGGCATCATTTAGCATCGATTCAAAGCGTTTCAGACGTTCAGCAGCCTGCATTAGCTCGGGAAGCCATTCTTCGGGATCCTCATCGGGATCGATGTCGAGGTCATCAAGCAGTTCGTCGTACTCATCGCGAAGTTCTCGTAGTTGACGGGCAACTCGATCTTCCTCGACCGTCGCCGATGTGGTAGTGGTTGGTTCAGCAGAGGTACTCGATTGTGGCGACGTCGAAGTAGGAGTCGTATCCGAGGCTCCTGTATCCTCAAGAGCCCCCTGACTGTCGGTGGTTGTGTCAGATGGGTCGCTGCTGAGGGTTTCGGTATCGATGTCTAGCGACTCAGATTCCGATTCCACAGGTTCAAAGGGTGCTTCCCCATCTGTTTCTGGCTTGCTTTCATTAGCTTGACGAGCTCCTGTCGTCGCCTGTTGCTGTCCTTCTTCAGTTTCTACGCTGCTCGCTTGCTCTCCGTTCTCGGTGGAGGGCTCTACTGCGGGCTCCTGCTGTTCATCGGTTTCGATAACTTCGAATTCTCCAACGTCAGCGCCTAAGTCATCGGCAGTCGCGTGCAGGGTGAACTGGTAGCGATGACGTTTCCAAGGTGCGATTTCCGCAGCTTCCTGTCGACGCTCTTTCTTGGCGTCTGATGCAGCAGTCTCGTCAATCTGAGACAGTTTCGCGTCGATTGTTTCCTCGTCGTCCCAAGGCGAGGATTTGCCGTCAGGTGCTTCATCAACTTCGTGGAGTGCAGCTAGAACCTCCTCCTTGTCGAATTTGCCATCCTTAACGATCTCGCTGAGAGTATCGATGTCCAGCAGTTCAACGAGGCTCTCATCGTCCGTGTCATATCGGTCTCTAAAGGCCGAGAAGACACCTTCACGATAGGCAGGGAGCATCCAACTTTCGAACCAGTCAACTCTCTCAGACCGTATCCCTAGAGCAGCGTGAGCCTCGACGACTCGCTCCATCGCGTGTACGTCGGAAAGATCCTTATCGGGTTTCTGGTGGATTCGAACTTGGCCAACCTTACCCTGTTTCAGTCGCTGCTGCTTTGACCCAATATTCACGTCCTCAATTTCACCACCATTAGCGGCGTGTGGGTCCTCGGCATCATATGGTGTGAAAATCCAAGGTGGTGCTTCACCGTATTTGCCGACTTTCTTGTGGCGGTCAGCCATTCGGCGTAGCCAATAGTAGACGCCCTGCTCTCCCGAGAGAGCCTCGTGCATTCGACTGATTCGGCTCTTGTCGGAATTCCACGGGAGATCATCGGCATCTCCTTTGGTATAGAAGTCAATCTCTATCCGAAGCCGTTTGTCTTGGGCCGCATTGAATTTATTCAGTCCAGCAACGCCGAATCCGCCTTTTTCTCCCGTTAACCCCTCTTCAACCAACCGGTCTTGGCAGTAGAAGGCGGTACCAGACTCGATATTGGTGATGTCACTGGAGCGAAGAAGCCCGACAGTAATTTCAACTTCAATAGGTGCGGACCACTTCTCGTTAGTGAACTCTAACCCAGTAAACTTGCGAGGATGGAGTCCATTCTGCCAAGGCGAGAATGTCCAAGTGGCATCGGCGGGTGGTTCGAGAGGTTCACCGCCTATGCGAACATTAAGTCGTTCTGGTGTTTCGTGTGATTCTCCAAGGAACCGTTGGTACGTCTGGGAGAGGTTCTCGCGTATGCTCTCTTCTTTATCTTGCCAGTCAAAGGTCAGTTCGTGAAGCCTGAGTTCGGTCTGTCCTGGTTCGAGGTCGGCTGGCTCCATCTCGAATTCCCACTCCTCATTTTCTTCTTCAAAGAAATACTCACCAACATGGTACTTCCAGCCTTGTTCGGCGTCTATGTGGCGACTAGCAATAGTGAAGCTATCAGCAAGGTGGTTTAACGCCTTTTTAGTACCCATCCCGAAGGCCCCGATGTTCCTCCCCTGTGCACGCACGTCCTTACTTTGACCAAGGCCCAGGAAAACGCCCATCTCGTCCTCGGCTACACCACCAGCAGTATCTGAGAAGACGAGGTCGCCCGCCTCGTCGTCGAAATAAATCTTGACATCAACGGGATCGATGTCGTGGATTGCGGCCGAGTCCCTCGAATTATCGATGAGCTCCGCGAGAGCTGATGGGACGTCAACGTCTGCTGCAATTGACTTGTAAGATTTCTTTGATGGGTAGACCTTGGCTACTGGCCTATCAGAGGTCGATTCAGAGTTAGAGGACTCGTTTGACATGGCTTACGAGTTATTTGAGGGTGATAGCATATAAGTTTGCTCGTGAGAGGACTTGCGAACCGATTCGATCTGTTCCTGCCGAGTTAGAGATACCACCCGTAACTGCCGAGTTAGAGATACCACCCGTAACTGCCGAGTTAGAGATACCACCCGTAACTGCCGAGTTAGAGATACCACCCGTAACTGCCGAGTTAGAGATTAACACACGCGTCGTGTGGCCGTGTCCTAACCGAGGGAGTGTCTATGGGGTCGTTCAGTTATTTTCGTATTCCTAAGTCAGCGTACTACCGAATAACACGTTACGCGTGTGCCCGTAAGTGCCATTTCATCCACCGGTAAATCTTTAATGCCTCGAATATCAGTTAGAGGTACGATGCAACCCGGAACCAACGCCGGTCGTTCGACGAACCGAGGAGGAGAACAATGAGCACGACGACTGTGCCAAAACGTCAGCAGAACTGTCCGGAGTGTGGGAATCGAATTACCCACGACGAACGGCGTGCCGAGCAGGTCTGTACTGGCTGTGGGCTGGTAATCGCCGATGAGCAAGTAGACCACGGGCCTGAATGGCGGGACTTCGAAGATGGCGAGGACCGAAGTCGTGTCGGCGCTCCACGCGATCCGACCCGGCACGACAACGGGTTATCGACTACCGTCGGTACGCCAGGGCGAGGGGGCGCGTGGTCTCCGGGGATGTCGGCCGAACGCCAGCGTCAGTTCAGCCGGATGCAGAAACACCACCAACGGGCCCAGACAGCCTCCTCGGCCGATAAGAGCATCCGTGCTGGCTCCCTGGAGATAGAGCGGATTCGGAGTGCCCTCGGTCTCCCAGAGAACGTCGAGGAAACAGCCGCTATGCTGTTCAAGCGGGCCACCAAGGACGGTGTCCTCTACGGTTGGTCCATCGAGCGTATGGCGGCAGCGTGTGTCATAGGGGCAGCGCGTATGGCCGAAATCCCACTTCCGATGGTGAAGGTCGTAGAAGTCACTCAGGAATCGAAGTGCAGCATCCGGGGGCCCCTACAGGATCTGCAAGATGAGTACAACATCCAGGGGGGTGTGCCAGAACCACGCGAGTACCTTCCACGGATAGCGTCGGACATCGATAGTAGCAACAACCTACTGGAAACGGCGCGGGAACTCCTGAGCACCGCGGCAGACGCAGAACCCACCAGCGTCCACGGGAAGGACCCTGTTTGCGTCGTCTCGGGAGCACTCTACGCCGCCGGCCGTATCCGAGGCGACGGACCAGATCAACGGGAGATCGCGTCGGCGGCGCAGGTCTGTGTCAAAAGTGTTCGGACACACTACAAGAACCTCCTCCGGGTTACTGGACGAGAGCATCTAATCGACTGACAGCTCGGCTAACGCGAAACGTGTTTGCACACGTCGGCGGCAGGTGGGCGTTGCCGCCCTGATGAGCGAGCCCGTGAGCCACCATGAGTAGTGACAACTCTCTCCCGACTGACGCAACGACCGCCCCGGCACCCGGGGCGTGGAGTATTGACCACCTCATCGCGACCTACGAGGCCGTGATGCGTGAAGAGACCGGCAACGACGACTGGTCGTTCAACGACGGCCAGCGACAGGTTATCCGAGAGGGTGATCGACCCGTGCACGTGACCGCTGGACCAGGCAGCGGGAAGTCCGAAGTGAGCATCGCACGAGTCGCGAAGTGGCTACTCGTCGACGGCGAGCCGCCGCGAAGCATCGTACTTACGACGTTCACGAAAAAGGCGGCACAGAACCTCGAGCAACGTCTCGTCGATCGCCTCTCTGCATTCGGGGTGGGAGGCGCTATCGACGCGAGCGAGGTCTGGGTTGGTACGCTGCACCAGCTATGCAGTGACATCATGCGGGAGTACCGGTGGGACGAGTACACCGACGTCGAACTTCTCGACGAAGACGCTCAGGAGTTATTCATCCGACGCGAGAGTGACTTCGTCGACTATCTCGCAGACGGTGAAACGGACTTCTTCGACGAGGTCATCCGGTGGACATACTCTGACGGGGGCTGTCGAAAGGTGTTCGCCGCAGACGCGGCGACCACCCTATTCAACCGCATTGGGCAGTACCGAGTCGATACTGGCGCACTCCAGACAGCCGATCACCCTGCTCTCCGCCGTCTGGGACAGGCGCGCGAGAACTACGAGGAGTCCCTGGTGGAATCTGCCCGATGTGACTTCACGACCGTGCAAGAGCGCTTCCGAGACTTCCTCGACAGTACCGCTGGTGAGCGGTTTGTCTCGGGAAGCGAGTCTCGGGACCTGCCCCCGCTCAAGCACGTTCTGGTCGACGAGTACCAGGACGTGAACCCGCTTCAAGAGGCGATATACTTCGACCTCGCTAGTCGAATGGACGTTCCGAGCCTGACTGTCGTCGGCGACGACGACCAGTCACTCTACCGCTTCCGTGGTGCAACTGTCGACGCCCTCATCGAATTTCCGCAGCGAGCCGAGCGTCGCCTCGGCGTCCCTGAGAGCGAAATCCCGACCATCCAGCTACGGCACAACTATCGCTCTCGTCCCGAGATCGTGCAGTGGATCAACCGCTTTATCGGGTACCACCCGCCGATGCAGGCTCCAGGCGCACGTGCCGACGGTAAAGAACCGATGCGGCCCGCCCGCCCGAGCACGCAGCATCCGAACGTGACTTGCCTCCCGGGCGATACCGAGGATAGCACTGCTCGGGCCTTCGCTGATGCGGTCGAGCGAATGCACGAGGAAGGCTACATCGAGGACTACAGTCAGGTAGCCCTTCTCACGCACAGCACGCGCGAGCGTAAGCCGTGGAATTCCGACCCAACACTAGTCGGCCGCTGCGTCCGGGAACTCGAAGATCGGGGTATCCCGTTCTACAACCCGCGAAACAAGGCGTTCCTACAACACGACGACATCCAGGTCATTCTAGCGTCGCTCATTCAGTGTCTCGACCCAGACCTCCAGTGGTTCGACGAGAACGTGAACGACAGTCAACTGAACCCCTCGGTCAACGACTGGCTCACGACCTTCGACCGGCGAGTTCCCGCCGACAGCGAGCTTCGAGACCGTATCGACTCCATTGCCACTAAAGTCCGGCAATCAGAGCCTGGTGACCCGATGGACATCGGGCTGCTCGAAGTATTCTACAAACTTCGGGGTAGTGACCCCATCTCGGGATGGACACAAGGACCAGATCGCAATCCGACCCGGTCTAAGCGAATCGGCAAGCTGACGAGCCTGCTGGAGTCCTTCGAGAGCATTGCGGATGGTCTCACTACGGCTCGTAACTTGTGCCGGACATCGTGGGATCAGTACGAAACCGTCTCGACGCGTTTCCTTGGCGGCTTCTACTGGCAGTTCCTCGAATACCTCAACAGCGCCGATCTCGACGACCCTGAGGAGGTACATGACCAGATCCCAGAAGGCCACGTACAGGTAATGACGGTCCATCAAGCGAAGGGACTAGAGTTCCCCGTCACATTCGTGGGGAGCCTCGACCAAGAGCCCAAGTCCGGCACCTCACACTGGATCGAAGACACGCTCGGCCCGTTCGGTGAACGCCGTGCTCCAGCGTCAGCAGACGAACGGGCGGCAAGGGACCTAGTCCGCCAGTTCTACGTTGCACACTCGCGCGCCGTCGACACACTGGTCCTACTCGGGGAACAAGACGACTTCGCCCCCGGTGACAGTGCTATCCCCTCTCTGGGATACGATAACGACGGGACACCTCTCGACCTCTGGTGGTTCTACCCAGACCGGGTAGCTCGAGAGGCTGACGAAGTCACGGATCTCTCAACGTCAGTTGGGGACCTCTCGCACGGTGACCCGAAACGTCAGTACAGCGTGGTTGCCGACATCTTAGCGTTCCGGCGATGTCAGCGGCAGTATGGCTTCGTCCGCGAATACAACTTCGAGGGCACTGGGGCAGCCCAGATGTTCGCCGGACTCGTCGTTCATCGAACGTTAGATCGTGCACATCGCCACTTCAGCGGTGACATCGAGGGGGTCGACGGGGGTGAAGTACCGTCTGAAGACGAACTGCGCGAGTATTTCGACGAGTCGGTAGAGGCTCTGCGCGAACAGCGCATCTTCCCCGTCGGTCGAGACATCGCCGACGCCGTCTTCGACCACCTTCGTGAGTTCAACGAGGAGATCGGACCTTCGCTGTATCCCAAAGTTCGCGACACCGAGTGTACTCTCCGCCACGACACCGAGGACTACGTCCTGAACGGCGTCGTGGACGTCCTCGTCGACGAGGATACTGGTGAAACCCGTGTGTGCGACTACAAGGCGTCAGAGCGGCCAGACGAAGATGATGACCTCCTCTCGGACTTCCGTGAACAGTTGCTCGTCTACGCGACGCTCTACCACCAGAAGCACGGTGAGTATCCCGACACGGGGGTCATCTACTTCGTCAACGAAGAGAACCCGGAAGACGGGAAGCTGACGGTAGAGTTCGACCCCGCTACTGTCGACGATGCTCTGGACCGCTTCAAGGACACCGTCGAGGAGATCGAACAAGTGCGAGAACGGGACGGCTGGTCCGACATTAGTGAGTCTCCAGGTGAACAGACCTGCGCCGACTGTGAGTTCCGTTACGACTGCCCCGCGGTGGATCTCGACTGACCCTACGCCTTTTGTGGTCTCATAGCAGTGTAGTCTTGTGACGATATTCGGTCCAGACCTGGAATCCACAGGTACGAACCCGTTTAGTGACGAGATCATCACTATCCAGTATCGTGATAGCGAAACGAGCGCAACTCACGTCTATAAGCGGTGGGAGTACGAAAACGAACGCGATCTGATCTTTGCCTTCCTAATGGACTGGAAGGACATTCGCTGGCATCGGAAAAGTGGCGGCCCACTCCGTGTTGGCTACCGAGTGACGGATTTTGACTTGCCGTTTCTGGTAGTTAGATGCTACGAAACTGGCGTTTTCGAAAAGTTGCGCGCTGGCCCAGATTTCGTCTGGAGTAACCTTGCTCACGGTCCCTCCTACCTAGACCTCGCTCAACTGCTCGGGGCCGATATGGTACCCTTCGAAGCATGGCGAGACGAACTTCTCGGCACCAGCTCGCCTGCTGACGGAAGTGAGATGGTAGAACTCTACGAGCAGGGGAACTATGAAGAGATTGAGGAATACGTCAATGACGAGATGAAGACGTTAGAACGTCTATACGATGAGATACAATCGACCGAATACTTCCAAGAGTTACTGGATATGCGTCAGAACATCGGCTTCGAGAGAGAACTTCGGTAGTCCACGTCGGCGCATACCTCGGGTCATGCCTTAGCTACTGATCTAGTGAGATTGATCGGCGAGTTCCTCGCTCAGAAGTTCAAGAAGCGAGTCAGAGCGCCCTTCAACGATTTCTTCGACTCGACCCAGGCAGGATTCACAAAACCAGACTGTTCGACTACTGCCATCAATTACAATCGATGTCCCTGAAACCGCGGTGTTTCCACAGACAACACATTTGGCAGGATCCGAATGCTCCTCCTGAAATGAATCAACAGCATCTAGCATTTGACGAGCATGTTCCTCTTCAGAAGGATTAGAGGCGTTAGAGAGCCGTTCTTCCCACTGTTGCTTCAGAATATCACTACGGCGTTCCAAGACCATCGTCATAGCACTTGGAAGACAAGTGCTTCTTGGCACAGATTGTTCTGTCATGAGCAGTCTCTGGTAGAACTGGCGAAGGTATAGATAATACCCCGATAGGATGCTCAATTATATCACTGTTCTAGGGAAGAGGGCTGTCTTCCGAGTCAGCGATCTATGCTGGTCTTGGAATCAGCAGTCTGTCAAAGTATTGTTTCTACCAATCAGTGACCAATGTCTGAATACAGCCCCACCGGCGTTTGAAGATGTAGTCTATCGGCGACTGATGCACGATCGTAGCCTCAATGGCGAATAGGGTGGGGTTATTACGGACGCAAACCCACCTATTATGGGGTGTATTTGGGAGTGGAAACGCGCTTAGATTTTCTTAGAGGGTAAATAAGAGCCTTAGAATCTGTCCCGTAAATCGGTGGCTTTGGCGCATTTCTACAGGACAGTTTCTAATAGCTTTAGAGAGTCTATAACTCCTCTAGATTCTTTTTCTTCGCCTCGCGTGGAGTTCGGCACTCAAACTGCCCACTGAAAGCATACGAAAAGCGACTGTAGAATATACTGAGAGTATAATTCTGAGGTGAATCGTGGGATGGCACGACCACTATTAGTTACGTAACGAGACAAATCCATGCTTCCTGAAATGACTGGTTAAATTTTTATCAGATTAGTTCTGGCCACTCGGGAGGAAATGACTGGAATTTGATAGAGAATTATAGCGAGATCATAGTTATAGGTTGAATCGCAAGCAAGCAGTAGGATATAAATATAATATATACCGAGAGAATGAACCTACACAAACTGACTATTCAAGAGCTTGTATATTTTTCAGCCAGTTGATTTCTGAGTGAATATATTGGAGTATAGCGAGAGTATAATTTTGCCACCCCCGCCATCGCCATCCGTTGGTTCGTCTTGTCAGGTCGTCCGAAGAGACATACTGTCTAATTATTTATTGTACTGAAGGGACTGTTCTAGACTGCTATTGTCATCAGGTTGGTAGTCATGTTGGATCGGCGTTGTACTTTGACCGCTAGAACGAACCGATGAGTCGAAACGTCTCGAGACAGTAATTCCGATGATGGACGTCCAGTTTCTTGGGGGTGCTCGCGAGGTCGGCCGGAGTGCCATCCTCGTGAACGACTCTCTTCTTCTCGATTTTGGTATTCTGAC
Source organism: Halobacterium bonnevillei (assembly GCF_009831555.1). GTDB lineage: Archaea > Halobacteriota > Halobacteria > Halobacteriales > Halobacteriaceae > Halobacterium > Halobacterium bonnevillei. Next base: position 16,019 of record NZ_WUUU01000036.1, read on the forward strand.
TGGCAACCCCCCACAATTTCCGGTGGAGACCCCGGAGCCCGATGCGGTCGTCGTCTCTCACGGTCATCTCGATCACGTCGGTGTAATTCCTGCACTCCTCTCGGGGAGCAATCGACCACCAATCCACTGGACACCGCCAACGTACGAGCTCGCACTAACGCTCGCACGCGACACGCTCAAACTCCACGGCGGGACGTACAACTGCCCATTCACCCAGAACGACGTCAAACGCGTCACAGAAGTCTCGAAAACTCACGGCTACCGGGAGACGTTTGAGGCCGCGGGACACGAAATCACGTTCCACAACGCAGGCCACATTCCCGGGAGCGCGCACGTCCTCGTTGACGATGGGGACACTCGACTTCTCTACACTGGCGACTTCCATACCGATGATCAGCGTCTCGTCACAGGGACCACGGCCCGACCTGACGCAGACGTCGTCATCTGTGAGAGCACGTACAGCGACGTGGAACACGAGGATCGGATCAACGTCGAAGAACAATTCGCAGAGAGCGTCAATACGACGCTCTGGGAGGGGGGTACGGTCGTCGTCCCCGCGTTCGCCATCGGACGGACACAAGAGATGCTGCTCATCTGCGATGAGTACGACATTCCGTGTTACGTCGATGGGTTGGGCAAGCAAGTCACCGAGATGCTGCGACAATACCCCGAATTCGTCCGCGACGCCGACGCGCTTCGGCAGGCGAAGTCGCACGCCCGATTCGTCACCGGTCGCGATGGGCAACGCAAGCGCATCACCGACCAGAAGGCCGCGATCATCACCACCAGTGGAATGCTGTCTGGTGGCCCCGCTATGACCTACATCCCCGAAATACGGTCCAATCCGGTGAACAAGATCACGATGACCGGCTATCAGGTCGAAGGAACTCCTGGAAGAGACCTCATCGAGACGGGGAGTGCTGAGATCGACGGTCGAGTGATGCCCGTAAGCGCCCAAGTCGAACAGTACGATTTCTCCGCGCACGCCGACCGCGATGGGTTGCTTGACTTCCTCGATTCCTATCGGGACACCACGGTACTCGTGAACCACGGCGACCGCTGCGAGCAGTTTGCTACTGAACTTCGGGAGGCCGGCATTGAAGCGACCGCGCCCGAAATCGGCTCTGAACAGACTATTTGAATAATCAACCCAGACTAAGTTTCGACTTGTATGGGTACATTCGCCGGCGTAGACTGAGCCGGGAAAAGATGGGTAACTGTTGAAGAACGCGATAGCAAACTCACCTTTGCGACTGAGCCGTCTTTTCAGGCAGTGGGCGACAGACATAGCGACGCCGACCTACTCCTATTGGACATCCCGATCTGACTGGGGTCATCGCTGGTAGCCGGAGTACATGCGGATGGGTTCGTCGAGGTGGCTGGGGTTGAGGAATTCGTCTGCTGTGTCTGAGCTGACTAGGTCTTCAAGTTCGTATGTGTCGAATTCGTCGTCGTGATTGCCCATAGCTTGGTAGAAGTTGATCCAGGCTTTCTGTTCTTCGAAAATCGCGACGTCATCGCTGGATTCTTCGAAGAGGCCGGCTGAGGCGATGATGACAACTTTCTGTTTCATGCGGCTTGCGCCGACATTGAACCGGTTGGGTTCAAGAAGGAATTCACTGATCTGGCTGATGTAGCCGCGGTCGGAGGCGGTCATCGAAAGGACCATCAAATCGCGTTCTCCGCCTTGGAACCGTTCCACCGTGTCGACCGCTGCATCCGGCGAAACAAAGCCGACGACATCACGGCGTTGCGCGCGAAACGGGACGACGACGCCCGCCGTCACCGCATCATCGGCTGGCTCTTCCTCGTCCGGCGGATGGATGTTGACGGCGTTGAGTAGTTCGGCGATCAGTGCCTGCTCCACGGCGTTCGTCTTCTGAGACTGATTCTCGTTATGGACCAGCAACGTCACCCGATCATCGGTATTCAGGATGTTGGCGGCTGGGCCGTCCACCTCGGGGATTTCGTCGCTGTTGCTGAGGCTTTCAAGGTCAATGTCGTCGTCCTCGTAGAACAGGTCGGTGTGCATGTCCGCCGACTCCTGGGGGAGGCGGTAGGTGACGTTGAGGCGGTGGACAGGCAAGGTTTCGTCGGGATCGTCCGGGACCTCAACGGGCCGGTCAAAATACTCGAGTTCGGTCTCACCGCGGAGATAGCGGATGAAGTCCAGTGCCGAGAGGAAGGGGACGTGTTGTTCGATGGGTTCGCGGTCTTCCTCTTCCCAGTCGTGTTTCTGAATGGGCTGCATCTGGCGGTGGTCGCCGACTAGGATGAGCTGGCCGTTCGAATCGACGTATGACCCGACGAGGAGGAATAGGGGAAGGTCCATCATGCTGGCCTCATCGACGACCGCCAGGTCGAACGGCGAGGAGTCCTGGGATTGTAGGAAGTCTTCGATCTCGTCGTAGTCGAAGTCATCAACCCGGTCGGTCATCCGGTTGAACAAGCCCCGCAGCGAGGTCGGTGTAGAGAAGAATACGACACGGTTGCTGGTGTCCCGGCTGTCGGCGAAGTACCGGTCGTACAGATCCTCTAATTGAGCGGTGTTGTCGTCCGCGTTGTAGTTAATCGTCTCGACACGGGGATCGTTGATGCTCTGCCCTGCACTCGACATCACCCGTATGAACGCGACCTCGTCTTGGCCGGTTCCAGGCGGGCAGTCGCTGTCGAGGTCGATAGTGCCTTCCAGGGCTTCGTTGACGGCGGTGTGGGAGACGGCGGAGACGACACCGCGGAACGGCTGGCCTTGGTTGATGGCTGCAGAGGCACGGCTCAGCAGGGTGGGTGCGACGGTGAATTTGGTTTTGCCGGTGCCTGGCGGACCTTGCAGCATAACCAGGCCGTTGTCGACGTCCTCTACCAAGTCGCGTTGTGCTGTGTTCGGTCGCTGCCATCCCACGGTCACCGCCATCAACTGGATGTACTCCTGAATGTCATCCTCATTCCAGTGGTCGATCGGGATGGCGTCGCGGCGGCCGTTGTAGATCTGGCGGAGCCACCGTCGCACTGGAGCATCGAACGCGTGTTGCAGGGATTCGAAGGCACGTTCCTGCGGGATTTGATCGAAGTTCGGGTCGAGGACGTACTGTTCACCTTCGGCGACGTACGTTTCCCACTCCGCGTCGATGTCGGCTGGGTCGTTTGACCAGCCGCGGTGTCTGACCGTATACTCGCCCCAGTACGGCCATCCCCAGTGGAAGGTGCCCGCAATCGTTATCGTGCCGTCCCCCTCGTCGATATTTGAGATGATGACAGTGGTTGAGTTCCCGATCGAGCTGGGATCGTCTGGGTCATCTAACCGGTAGGCTTCCGGCCGGTCGCCCTGGTCGTCTAACCGGGTCAGGACCATGAAGTCATCGTCAGTGACCGAGATTGCACCACCGGTCAGGCCGTCGTGGACGCCCGGGTCGTATTCATCCCGGTTACTGAGCAGCAACTGTCCCTCGATGATGTGATCATCGGTATCGACGTTGGTGCATTCGAAGAGGAGAGAGGATCCGGAGTCGACCCGTTCTTCCAACGGTTGCCGGTAGTAGTCCTCCAGGTTCTTCTTCGTGGTCTGGTACTCCAACCGCTGGTATTCGATGCAGACGTCATCCAAGCTGCGGGGTGCGAACGAGAAGTCGGCCAACTCCGCGAGCTCGATCGGTTCTTTCGTGACGAACTGGTCGTTCGCCAGTTTATCAGTTTCTTCGATCGTCCGCTCGATGTGGTGGGAGGACCGTGCAAACCGTTGCGCGAGCAAGGTCAGGTCCGTATCTGTGATGGGGTTGTCGGAGTCGGGTGTCCGAGTGAGGTAGGGATCGAGGTCGTCAGGGTTGTCAGCCAGGTCACGGTCGAGGCGGTCGTGGCGGCCCCAGATGTATTCGATCGGGATCTGGTCGGTTTCCCGGTACTGCACCGGGTAGATGTGTCGTCCTATTCGGCGGTCGTCCGGTGTCCACGCTGGTTCCTGCTGGCTGTGGTCCAGGTTCGGGCCGGGATAGTAGCGGACTGTGCCGTCGAACAGCCCTGCCTCGAAGATCCGATGCAGTTGAACGAACCCGTCGTCACTGATTTCCTCGATCTCGTCTTCGTCGCGCAGTGCATCGTCGTCGAGGGCGGTGACGGGTGCCCGCCAGTCGAAAAAGTCGCCGTTCCACAGGAAGTGGCCGACGCTTTGGACCGATCCCAGCCCGGGGAACCGGAGCGCCCACCGTCGCCGGAAGTCCTCCTGCATCAGGGACACCATTTCCTGGTCGATGCTGGGACGGAGACCCAGCAGGGTACGGATCGGGCGCTGCCATTCCGCCGTTGGATGGCGGCGGATCGCGTCCATCAACGCGTCCCGTTGTGTATCGCTGTAGAGGTACAGGTGGAGGAAGCCGTGGTCGTCGTCGAGGTCGATATCGATGTGGGGGTGGTTCGACCAGTCTGGGGAGACGCGGTCAACCTCGTCAGCTAACTGCTCGAAGAACTGGGAGAACAACCGGTTTTCCTCAGCCTGTTTTGCACCGGTTTCGATGGGGAGACCATTGGGTAGCTCCGTTACCGTCCCGCTGCGGCCGGACAGAGAGCACTCGATGTATGCGCTGAGGAGGGTGACCCGGTCCTGGGCGAAGTCCTGTTGGACGTAGAGGTAGACCCGGACCAAGGATTCGGACGGATAGTCAGGCCCACCCCAGGCGTCCCAATCAACATTGAACTCGCCGTGGGCGTCCTGCGGCAGGGCGTTCCCTGTGCCGCGGAGCGGGTGGGCGAAGTAGTCCGGGCCATCACGGCCATAGTCGTCGTCGATTTCGGCGAGGAACCGGTACGCGATCTGCGCCCGTTTCTGCAGATTCGTGATGTCTGCTTCCTGCCGGACTCGTTGCGTCAACCTCTCATCTTGGGGTGTCAACCCGCCGTAGTCCCAGTGAACACCGCCTTCAGGGTCATGCTCGAACAACGTTGCGAAGTCCTCAATATCGGTGATCCCGAGTTCGTGAAGCGCTTGCTGCGTCCCTGCCTGCAAACCCAGCAGTTCGAGTCCTTTGTTCTCCGCGCCCAAGGTGACGCAGAACGGTTCGTACTCGCATCCCGAGCAGCGTCGGGCGATGCGATTCGTCGTCTGCTCGAAATCTGTGTCGAGGATGGTCTGGTCGAACGACCCGCCGTCGCCCAGCTTGAGCTCCAACTTCGCCTGGTACGGCGCTGTGTCGAACCCGTCCGGACCGCCGTCATCGAGGTTGTTCTCCGGTGTGATAATCTTGACCGGGATCGAGTCCGGTACGGCTGCATCGTCGTTGGCGTCCAGGTACTGTTCCAGGAGGATGGCGTAGATGGTGGCCTGGTATCGGTGGTGGACCTTCTGCTCGCTTGAGGACTTGATCTCGTACAGTGTCGGGGCAAGCCCGTCGTCCGTCGGTTCAAGTAGGAGAGCATCCGCCTTCCCGCCAACCGGGTATGCCCCGATCTGGCCGGACAGGTGGGGCTGATGGATGACTGTCGTCCCGAGCTCGGAGTTCGCCACGTCTGCGATGACCGACTGAACCTCGTCGCGGCCGGTGTCGCCGTCGTCTTCCCAGGTACGGGTAAACTCAACAGCTGTGCCACTGGTGTCTGTGTCGTCGAGGCCGAAGACTGCATCCGCCTCGTCGACGAGATACTCTAACTGCTCGAACTCGAAGTTGTCACCTTCCCCTGTCAGCACAGGGTTGACCGAGGCCGGGGACCAGTCACGCGCTTCGATCCGGTCCTGCGCGTCATCATCGTACTCCCATTGCAGATACATGGGACAGCTCTGGAGACGGAAGAACTGGCCAATCGCACTTG
>NZ_WUUU01000037.1 GCF_009831555.1 Halobacterium bonnevillei
AACAAGGGCCCGGTCGCCGAACGCTACGACGACCTGCGCGCGCTCGAACGCGACAGCGACGGCGAGGTCCGCTTCGAGGCGACCGTCGCGGGCGCGATTCCAGCGCTGGCGACCATCGACGGCATCGGCGCCGAGCGCGTGACCGCCGCCCGCGGCGTGCTCAACGGCACCGCGAACTTCATCCTGACGCGGATGGCCGCGGAGGGCCTCGGCTACGAGCACGTGCTCTCGGAGGCCCAGGATCTCGGCGTCGCGGAAGCCGACCCGACGTTCGACGTCGAGGGCACGGACGCCGCGCTGAAGTGCGCGATTCTGGCGAACGTCATCCACGGCGGCGGGTACTCGCTGTCGGACGTGGACGTCCAGGGCATCACGGACATCCCGCCGTCGGCGCTGGACCTCGCGGGCGAGGACGGGCGAACGGTCCGCCTCATCGGCGAGGTGACGGCGGACGGCGCTCGCGTCGGCCCCCGGCTGGTCCCTGAGAACGACGCGCTCGCGGTGTCCGGGACGATGAACATCGTCCAGCTGGAGACCGAGCACGCGGGCCGACTGAACATCTCCGGGCGGGGCGCTGGCGGCCGGGAGACGGCGACCGCCGTCCTCGCGGACGTGGACCGCCTGGAGTGACCCGCAGTCAGGCGGGTGGCTAACTCCTGTCGGACCCGAAATTTGTGACCGCCCCTACTCGCCGGCGGCCGCAGGCCCGCTGACAAAATTTCGTGTGACGTGTTCGCACAAACCGCGGGACGGCGCCGGGTCGGTGCTGAGGGCGTACCGAAATGGTTTTAATGCGAAACGCCGAATAGTTCCCACAGAGCGCGTCTTTAGCGCGAAATTAGACAATGAGCGACGAACGACACCAGAACCTGGCCGTCATTGGCCACGTCGACCACGGCAAGAGCACGATGGTCGGGCGACTCCTCTACGAAACGGGGAGCGTTCCCGAGCACGTCATCGAACAGCACAAAGAAGAAGCCGAGGAGAAGGGCAAGGGCGGCTTCGAGTTCGCCTACGTCATGGACAACCTCGCCGAAGAGCGTGAGCGCGGGGTCACCATCGACATCGCCCACCAGGAGTTCAGTACCGACGAGTACGAGTTCACTATCGTCGACTGTCCTGGCCACCGCGACTTCGTGAAGAACATGATCACGGGCGCGTCCCAGGCGGACAACGCCGTCCTCGTCGTCGCCGCAGACGACGGTGTGGCGCCCCAGACCCGAGAGCACGTCTTCCTCTCGCGGACGCTCGGCATCGACGAACTCATCGTCGCTGTCAACAAGATGGACATCGTCGACTACGACGAGTCCAAGTACAACGAAGTCGTCTCCGACGTCAAGGACCTGTTCGCACAGGTCGGCTTCGACGCCGACGGCGCGACGTTCATCGCGACGTCCGCCTTCGAGGGCGACAACGTCTCCGACCACTCGGACAACACCCCCTGGTACGAGGGCCCGACCCTGCTCGAGGCGCTCAACGACCTGCCGGAGCCGTCCCCGCCGACGGACGCTCCGCTGCGTCTCCCCATCCAGGACGTCTACACCATCTCCGGCATCGGTACCGTCCCCGTCGGACGTATCGAGACCGGCATCATGAACATGGGCGACAACGTCAGCTTCCAGCCGTCTGACGTCGGTGGCGAGGTCAAGACCATCGAGATGCACCACGAGGAAGTCGACAAGGCCGAGCCCGGCGACAACGTCGGGTTCAACGTCCGCGGCATCGGCAAGGACGACATCCGCCGCGGCGACGTCTGTGGCCCGGCCGACGACCCGCCGACGGTCGCCGAGACGTTCACCGCGCAGGTCGTCGTCATGCAGCACCCCTCGGTCATCACGGCAGGCTACACGCCGGTCTTCCACGCCCACACGGCGCAGGTCGCGTGTACCATCGAATCCATCGACAAGAAGATGGACCCGTCCTCCGGCGAAACGCAGGAGGAGAACCCGGACTTCATCCAGTCCGGCGACGCCGCGGTCGTCACCGTACGCCCGCAAAAGCCCCTCAGCATCGAGCCGTCCGGCGAGATCCCGGAACTCGGCTCGTTCGCCGTGCGCGACATGGGTCAGACCATCGCGGCCGGCAAGGTCCTCGACGTCAACGAAGCCTAATCCATGCAGCAGGCACGCGTTCGTCTCGCCGGCGTCAATCCCGACGACCTCGACGACATCTGCGACGACGTCCGGGAAATCGCGGACAAGACCGGCGTGAAGCTCAGTGGGCCGGTCCCGCTCCCGACGAAGACGCTGGAAATCCCCTCGCGGAAGTCCCCCGACGGTGAAGGGACGGCCACGTGGGAGCACTGGGAGATGCGCGTCCACAAGCGTCTCATCGACATCGACGCCGACGAACGCGCGCTCCGCCAGCTGATGCGGATTCAGGTTCCCAACGAAGTCAGCATCGAGATCGTTCTCGAGGACTAACGCGGGAACGCCCGCCCGACCGCGGGCTGTCACACACCACGTTCTTCGAACGCATTACGGCCCAGCCGTGGCGCTGTCTGCACCGCCGCCGCGTTGAAACAGAAGTCTGAAATACGTCGGTCGACTTCGATTGGATGCGGGCTCGTAGATCAGTGGTAGATCGCTTCCTTCGCAAGGAAGAGGCCCTGGGTTCAAATCCCAGCGAGTCCATAGCAGTTCTTCGTCCCTCCGAACTTCCGTAGCGACGAGCGTATTCAGCCCGCACACGGCAGAGTACGCGCCGCATCCGACTGGAATTTGCGCTCTCTCTGAGCGAGTTGCTGAGAGTGTAGAAGTTACCTCGCCTTCGTACCGCGGTTCCGGCGAAGGATTTCGGGGGTGGTCGGCGTGAGCCTGACGACCGACACCTACGCGCAGGGTCGCGTCGTCAACATCCTCACCGGCTGTCCAGCCTGCGGCTACGAGTTCAGTCCGAACGAGCGCCGCTACAAGCACCTCGGCGAGCACGAACCGGAGGACTTTGGCCTCGATCCGCTCGGCGTCGTCGACGACCGCCACGACGAGCCGCTGTTCGGAGGTGACCGCACGTGAGCACCACCGGCCGCGGTCCAGGCGAGTGCCGGCGTTGCGGCGACCAACCGCGTCCCTGGCAATGTCTGTCCGACGGTCTCTGTCCGGGCTGCTGGCGACAAGAACACCGCGCGGACCTCCGCGCCGACGGAGGCATGCCCGCTAATTCGAGTAGGGCCCATGCCCATCGCGGCCAGTCCGGACTCCGATTTGGCTACTGGATGCAGTTCTGGGCGGCCATCTACGCCCTGACGACAGTCTACCCTGAGCCCGGTCTGACCGCCCTCGTTACTGTCGTTCTCGCGGTCATCGGGGCGCTCATCTACTTGACGCGGCCGCCCGCCTGGGGTGATGGCTCGTGAGTGCCGAGTACCGTGCGGCGTTCCTGACGGCGAGCGAGCTGCGCGACCTGGACGCCGACCCGGTTCTCGATTCGGCCGACTACTGGGAGCGTGGTGCGCCGTGAGCGCTGAGCAGACGACGCTCGGCGCGTTTGCGCCCGACCTGTCTGGTCTGACACCCGCGGAACGCGACGCCTTCCAGGCGGTCCGCTGTGGCGACGACGGCCCACGAGAGTACGCACGCAAAACGGACCGGTCGCCTGGGACGGTGAGCAATCTGCTGGCGCGTGCCGAAGCGAAATTGGAGGGGTCGGCGTGACCCTCATCCTGGATTTGTACAGTGGTCCCGGTGGGGTCGGGCTCGCACTTGACGCGCTCCGCGCGGAGTTTCCCGTCGAATTCGAGCACGTCGGCGTGGATATCGTCGACTACGCGGACAGGTACCCCGGGCAGTTCGTGCAGGCGAATGCCAGCGACGCCCTGTTCTTGTCGCGGTTCCCGTCGCCAACGCTGCTCTGGATGAGTCCCCGCTGTCAGGCGTATTCGCGCCTCTCGAAGGCCAACGCCGGCCGCTACGACTGGGACAAGACGCCGAAAGAAGTCTACCCGACGTTCGCGGACCTCAACGTCCGCCAAGTTCTGGAGGTCCTCGATCCGGAGTACTACGTAATCGAGAACGTCGCGACCTGCGACGACCTCGAAACCCCGGCCCGCGTCAACGGCCAAGCGTTCGGGCTGCCGATCGAGAACGAACGTCACTTCGAAACCAACTATCCAATCCCCAACGCGCTCGGCTCTGGGTCGCCAGAGGTCGTGATTGGCCGCGGCTACGAACACCACGAACTCGCCGCCGCCAAAGGCGTCCCCGCCTCATGGGCTGAATCCGAAGTCACCAGCGCCATCCCCCGCGAATTCGTTCAGTACGTTCTCTCGTACTGCCCCGCGTTCCCCCAGATTCCAGCACCCGAGACGACCAACCCCCGACAGACCACGCTAGGAGAATCCGGGTGGTCGGCGTGAAGCGGATTCGGACCGCACCCCACGAATTCGACGCCAACCTTCTCTTCAACGAGGACGGTCTGACGCCGTTCTTCGCGCTCGACCGGGAACGAAAAGCTGGCGGTGGGAGCAAGACCGCGCGCTTCAAACACGACGGCCAGCAGTGGCTTGCGCGGCTCTCCTACCAGGACTCGAATATCGTCAACCCCGGCAGTGAGACCCCGCAGGGAACGCCGTTCCAGATTGAGGAAATCAAAGAGATGCGACTCAAGGTCTCCCGGCGAAGCGACGAGGACGGCGTCGGGCAACAGCAGTTCGTCGCGCACGTCACCCCGCGGTGGCACGGGATGCAGGGAGAGAAACAGAACGGAAAGCGAGTCGAGATACCCGTTCCTGACGGCTTCCAGGAGGGCATCAACGTCCGCATCCAGGGAGCGAACATCGAGTTCAAGCGGTACCTCGTCCTGCTACAGCTGGCCGCCGATGGCCTCGACGTCAACGCTCACTACTTCGACGACGTCCACCCGTACAGCAACATCCAGGACGCCGAGCGATACGTTCGCCTCCATCGGGACAGCAGCGGGCCAGTGCACGCGCGGGACGGCCCGCTGGTCGGTCTCGCACACGTCTTGGAGTCAGACCGTTCGGGCTACCGGAAGCTGGTCCAGAACGACACCGACGGTCACGGAAACAAACTCCCGGGCTACTACCACACGGTGACCCTGGACGCGGCCCGAATCAGCGAAGCCTGGCCCGAACACGATCTCCCGAAAGAGCTCAAGCACTACTACGCTCGAGAAGCGTTCCAAGCCGATCCCGACGACCCACTCGCGCACCCGAAACTCGGCGCGTCCTACCAGGTCTCCCGCTGGGACGATACGCTCCGCTGGGGGGACCTCGAAAAGTTGAACCGCGAACTCGAGGAGGCCGTTCACTCTGTCTTGGAGAACGCTGGTCTCGACTCCGCACCCCAGCGCGGCGGCGGCGCGTTCGTCGAGGACGCCTACTTTCAGGCGGACCTCCACGAACCCGCGACGCCACCGACGACGCTGGACCTGGCGAGCATCCAGCAAGAACAGAAGAACGTCGTCATCGAATACCTCAGCGATGGGCTCACCGACGTCCAGATCGAGAGTCTGGAAACGCTCGTCACGGACGGCGGCGCGGTCTCACCCGATGACATCGCCGACGAGCACGACCGCCACGTCGGGAGCGTCCGCCGCGCGCTCCGCGGCATCGAGCAGCTCGTCGAGCGCGGCTACGGTGAAGTCGGCCTACGGTCGGACTACATCGGCGAAATGGTGTATCAGGCCGTCGCCGACGCCCGCGACGCCGTGAAGAACGCCGCAAACACCGTCGTCGACGCCGCCCGACAGGACCGAGTCAGCGAGACATGGGCGCGCTTCCAAGCGTTCTGCGACCGCTACGGCGTCGACTTCCGGCGTCGCGGAGAGGACGCCACACTCGACCTCGGTCGCCTCGATCCGAACGACGACCCGGATCCCGAGTATCTGGTCCGGCAGGCGTACAAGCTCTGGGACGACGCGAAACAGGACCTCGCACGATTCCGCGCGGCCACCGTCACGTACCGGCGTCCGCACGGCGCCGGCAGTAACGCGCCCGCGTTCCGCTACCTGTAGCGCCCGACGGCAGAGTGGCAACACTGTTCTCCACCCAACTGAGCGAAACCACAGTTTCACTTATTCAGCGTATACCACAACCTCGTTTGAATTCACTCGTGGCGTCGCCGCGGTCTCCAGAAAGGGATGCGACGCGAACCGAACCCAGGGGGTTACGTTTCCCGTTAGGGGTGTCCCTAAGGGGACAAATCCAAAACACTACCCACCGCTCAGCGTCCGCACCCGCAACCGCCCCCTGGGGCGCGAGAAAATTTATGGACTAATCTTCGAACCCTTCACCACTGGTGACCGGTTCCATTCCCGCCTTCCGAACGGCATCCCGAAATGAATCGAACCTCGTTTGTAATGTTGTCACACTGTGGTCAGTGAAAGCGTTGAATTCTCGCGACGTCGGGGCACGACCTACGTACTGAACACACGACCGAATTGCCTCAAGCAGTTCCTCATCGCTCACCTTGGCACCGTCGTGAGTACGATTTCCGGCCGTTTCGAATCCAGCTTCCTCTAATGCGTTGGACCATGTACCAAATTCCCTGCAGTATGGGCCGTGACTGAACTCTCCAAGTTCGTTCATGTCCTTTGAGGTCGGCGTACCGTTGACCTCCTCCGAAACACGGTGCAACTCCTCCAGAAGCTCCTCATCGCTATACTTACTCCCCATATTTTCCCCTTGGAGGCTTACTCTAATTTAACCGCTGCATCCGGTTCTCTGACACTCACCGTCACGCGCCGCGTGGAGATCGTCTCGGCGAGCTCCTCTCGGACGCGGGGCGGTAGGTTCTCGTGCTCCAGGGCGTCCTCGACGTTGCTCAAGAGGCGACCGACGACGTCACAGGACAGGAGGACCGCGCGAGTTTTATTACAGTCGAGGCGGTCGGCCGCCTCTTCGATGGTTGCCTTCCGATGCGCTTTGTCGCCGTCTGTTCGGATTCGCATACCGGATTCTGTACACACGAACGGCATAACCGAACGAATTTGGCTCACTGCAACCCCTATTTTCGGGAGAAAACACCCCTTTCTTCTCAAGAAATTAGTAGGTTATAGGGCCCGCAAGTCCGACCGAGCGCGAATATGCACACGACCCCAAGCGCGTTCGTGTGCATACTCGGTCGAGCGTACATCCGAGCGCTTGAACCCGTGTTCTCAGACGCAGACCGGGATTCCTCCCCCGGAGAATATCAGCCGAAGATTGAGTTGGCGATGAATTCACCGATTGATGCGCCAATCACTCGTGGAGTGAGGAAGCCGACGACAACGATGACTTCCACAACGCCCAACAGACTCACTCCGAGTCGTAGCGGGTTCGAAATGAGCGTCCCGAGGCTCCCTAGGAGCAATCCGACCCCGACGAGAAGCCCGATAAGCGGAATGATGATGCTGATTGCGCCAGTTCGACCGGCTTGAGTCCGATTAGGCGAACTAAGGTAGTAACCAATCGGGAATACACTGCTACCAATCAGTATGACCGCCGGCAACCAGGTCATGGAAATCGCATTAAATTATTCACATATAAGACTGGTGTCGGAACCACCCCGGAGACAGCCGAAACGTTCCCTCGGTACGACTGAAGAGAGCTGTCAGAACCCTCGTGACCGGAATCGACAGTTAGTGAATGCACGGTGCTGAGCGACGAGAGACGCCCCTGACCTGATTAGAAAACGTCCTCGATGGCGATCTTCGCTTGCTGCGTACTACGGTGCTCACCGCCGCCATGCCATCGCACTGTGGGGATCCGGGACGCCCGCCGCCTCCCGTGTGCAAGTACCTCGACGCCACGCCCGCGAATCCGGTACACGGCGAATACGTAGACACCACTCTGCGATTGGAGTTTCTCGTGGTACTCCCGATAAAGTTTGAACGTGCCGGGCTGGCCGTCGGCGTGCTCGTGCATCGCCGCCTTGATTTCGACTGGCGTCCCGTCGGGGGCGTTGGCGTCCTTCCAGGAGGCCCGAGCCAGCTCGAGATCGTGGACGTCGGCCATCTTGTACTCGACCGCCGTCCCGTACTTGTTCGCTCGATGCGAGGGCACGCTTAGGCGCCTCCCGCGGGCGTCGCGCGTTTTATATATATTTCTGGGCCGGGGGTGGCCGCGCGCGGCCCACCGTGGCGAGCGCCCCTCGGGCGCTCGGCGTCGGCGCTGTGGGCCGACTGTAAACGGGGGTGGTTGCGGTTTCCACCTTTCCGCCGTACCGCCTTCATGCGATTGCGGCTTGTACGTCGGAAACCCATTCGCGCTTCTCACCACCGTTCTGGTATTCCTGCCACCAGTTCCCGACGGTAGTGTGGCTGTACGGGACGTTCTCGGCGATTTCGCGATTCGATTTCCCCTCCTGTTTGCCCTGGGCGATGGTCCACATCGAGACGCGCTTGATGTCGTCTTCGGCAACGGCGGGCTCGTCGCTGTCGCTGCTGGTCTCCGTCCACGACCAATCTGATGCTTCCTTGTCGTTGTACCGCCAGTCAGTCGGCGGAATTCCATCAATCTCCGTCTGAATCTCGCGGAGCTGGCCGTTCGTGATGCGATTGGCGACGACGGCTTTCTTCTGGGAGACCTTCTTGACGATGGTGCCGACCCGCCACAGCAGCGGGTGAATCGACGACTCGTCGTGCGCAATCACGATGAGTGCGCCGCCGTACTTGCGGACCTTGAACACCAACGGCCCCATCAGTTTGCGCGTCAGTTGGCCGCTTTTCCCCGAGCCGTCGGCCTTCGAGGAGAGCTCGTCGAGGATGCCGAGCTTCGGCGTCTGGTCGTGCTCGAGTGGGTTGCCGTCCTGACGCAGCCACTCCTTGAGCGCCGGGAAACTCGGGAGGAACCCGTCGCGGTCGCGGCCGCGTTCGTCGGTCCACTCGCTCTTCTCTCGGAGACTCTGGATGTTCGTTCCAACGAGTGCACTCGGATGTTTGTGCTTGAATCGCTGGCCGAGCAGACTTGCGAAGTTGGACTTCCCCGCGCCCATTTCTCCGATTACGACGACGACCGGCGCCGGGCCATCGACCAGATCGTCGATGTCCTGGATTGCCTTCAGACCAGAGACGTCGGCTTGCTGGCCGACGTCCCCGGTCTGGTACTTCAGGGTGGCCGCGTCGCCCTCGGCGAGCGCACGGCGGCCCTCCTCAGTCGCCTCCATTCGGCGGACGCGCTCGACGGCCTCCAGGTCACGGGCCTGCCCGGGCATCCGCTCGGCGCCCTCACACTCGTGGACAGGGTCGTACTCGGCCTCGATGACCGAAAGATACCGCGATAGTTCCGGGTCAGTCGTGATCGCGCCGTGGTTGTACGCGTCGGGGTCGCGGTGGCCCTGCTGCTCGACGTGCTCGCGGTACTGCGCTAGCGTATAGAGATCGGTCTCGTCGCTGCCATCACCCATCGGTCTGCCCTCCGTCAGGCGCCGCCTCTTGCCCACCGCCCACGCTGTTCTTACCAGCACTCGGGTTGTGGGTCTCCCCAGCTGGAAGTGCATCGGGGAGGTGGTCAGGCACGTCCTGAGGCGTGATGTCGCTGAGGTCGTCATCTGTCACGTTCTCGGCGCGCTCGCGGAACTGCTCGGTGATGTCCTTGACCGCGGTCTTATCCAGTTGCTCGCCCTTCTCGCGAGCCTCCACAGCACGATTGATGAGCCGCGTCTGGAGATCGGCCGCGAGGTCACTAATCGAATCCCGCAGGTACGCCAGCGACAGATGCGAATCGACGAGATCCTCATACATCCGTTCCATGTGCGCTTGGCTCGTCAGCAGCTTCGTGTCCTCTAACTCCGAGAGATACACACCGGACACTGAGAGGTGGCCGTTCTCACCGTACTCCGGGCTCCACTCGAACTCGCGGACAGCCACCGCGTCGCCATCGTTGACGCGGTACGGCGCGGGGCCGTCGACGCGCTTGTCGCCCCAGATATCCGGCGGGACGAAATACGTCCGTACGGTGTCCTCGACGGCATTCACGTGGTGGACTTCGACGTAGTTGCGAATCCGCAACCAGTCCACGAATCGCAGGCCGGCAATGAACATCGGCGGCCCAAGAACCAGCCACCCAACGAGGACGTTCGTCGTCCACGACGGGATACCGGGCACGTCGGGATTGAACCACCACAGCAGGACGCCAGCGGCGACCAGTACGCCGGCGACGAGGAGCTGTGCCTCCGCGAGGATGTACGTGAGTCGGTCCTGCCAGCCGTTGAACGTCGCGCTGAGGCCACTCATATGTCTGCCTCCACGGGTTCCCCGCCTTCCTTGTGGAGCTTCCAGAGTGCGGCGCCGACAAACGACAATATCACGATGGCGGCGCCGCCGAACCAGCCGACGGTGCCCGTCGAGCCGCGGAACGGGCTGATTGAGGGGGACCGCACGATTTCAGCGTATAGCACCTGATCGGTGGCGATGGAGACGCCGACATACCCGCGGTCGGTCTCGGTGACGGCGAACTCGGCGGCGGTGCGGCCGTCGACGGTGATCGTCCGCCGGTTCACCTCCCCACCTTCCAGGAAGCCACCCGCGTCTGACAGCGTCACCCGCCGCGACGCCGGCGAGTCGAATACCAGCGTTACCGTGCCGCTGTCGGGGTCATACGACGACGACACCAGCGAAATAGTACTATCAATCTGTTTGCCGGCCGGGGCGGCCGTCGTCTCATTTTCTTGGGCGGACTGTGCGACACCAACGCCGAGATCGGGCGCCGGGGGCCGTGGGCCGGCAGCCGCAGCCGGGGCGGCCACGCCAGCAAGCACGACCAGCGCCGCGACTACCGACAGTACGAGTAATCTCATAAATAAGGGGTGGGTGTGGTTAGGTGCGTCCGAGCAGAACGAGCGCGGCGCCCGCCGCAACGACGAGACCGGGCACGGCGACGTCAGCGTTCAACCCGAGGCCGTCAAAGAACCCGCCACCGCTGGCGGCCGCCTCCTCGCGGTCTTGAATCGCGTCCCGAATCTCGATTAGTTGCTGTAGCTGTTCTTCGGTCAGCGACACATCCGAGGTCTGCGTGTTGTAGCTCTCAGTTGTGGTAGAGGTCTTGTCCTCACCGGTCTGTACGTCCGTCATGGACGTGATTTTGAAGTCCGACCCGATTGCTTGCAGGCCGTCGTTCGTCGCCATGAACACGAGTTCATCCGTCTTCGACACGTTGTAGAGGTGGCCGGTGTCCAGCGTGCCATTCGTCGAAGCTGGTTCCCAGTCCGTGTAGAGCTGGCCGTACAGCGTCTTGTCCTCGCTGGGAATCTCAACTGTAAACGAGGTGTTCATGTTCGTTTGGACACCCATCAGCGCGAGGTCGCCGCCAGCGTAGGCGTAGTGACCCGTGCTGTCGTAGTCCGTCGCGAACTCCTGTGCGAGCGTCACCGGATCAGGAATATCCGTGATGTTGACGGTCCCCGCCTCGTAAGCGTCGTAGGTCTGATTCGACCACGCTTCGATGTTACTGCTCATTTGAGCCTCAGAACTATTCAACTCAGTGAGCAGTTCCTTATACTCAGCCGGGACGATAACCCGAGTCGAATCAGACCCGTAAGCAGCCTTCATGCGAACCGGCGGATTGCCTTCGAAGGATTCAGTCCTGTTAGAGGCTTTGAACGGGGCCGCAACGATAGCCTGACCGTTGTCAAACGGGTACATCTTGAATAGGATTTGCACGTCGATCGTGGACCCGTTCGCCAGCGTGTAGTTCTGATACTGCCAATCAGCCTCGGCCCACTCGTATTGCGTACCCGCGGATAGCGAAGTCGCATTCGAGTAGTACGGCGTCGAAAGGTCCGAGTGACTGTTATACACGGAGTGAAGGTATTTCACCTCCTTCATGGACGCATTCCATTGCCGGAGCAGGTTCATCTCCGTCACAGTGTAGTAGTCCGTGACGTTCTCAGACGCCCACTGTTGTGCAACAGCTTTGCTCTTGTTCGCCCCGAGCGCGTCCATAAACGCCGCCTTTCCTTTCGTCCAGGCCAGCGTTTTTCCGCCGTCTCGGACTGTGTTGTTCAGAATCGTGGTCTGTTGGGCGCTCTGCTCATCAACCAGCGTGGACTGATGATGAACCTCCTGATACGTCTCGTTCGCATCCACCGCGACCGTACTGTCGCCGTCCGCGCCCGAGTGGTACTTGTCCAGCACGTACCCAGCCGCCAGCAGACCGCCGGTCAGGACGACGACAGCGGTAAACCCAAGCGCGTCAACCGACCCGATCGGTGACGCTTCATCAAGGGCCGACTCGGCGCCGGGGCCGAGAAAGCCGCCGCCTGCCAGCGCCGTCACCAGCCCGACCGCCATCAGGACGACGCCGACGCCGCGAAGGCTCGGGCCGCGACTCATACTCCCCCCGCGCCGACCAGTGCGCCGGCGACCGCGGCCGAAGCGCCCATCACCCATACGGCGGCGTCTCGCTTTTTGAGTTCGTTCATTCGTGAGTACCTCAGTACCACGCAGTCACCGTGTACGCGCCGGAGAGGCCGAGGAACGCGACCAGACCGATGGCCTGACTACCGAGCACGAGGTCTTGGATGGCGGGGATGAACGCCATCCCGAACAACACGATTACGCCGGCGGCGACCGCGATGCTCTCGATCTCGTCTAGATCGTCCCAGCCGTCCCCCGCTCGATTCGTCGTCCAGCTCGCCGCGAGGCCAAGGAACGCGATAACGAACGCGACGCTGACACTCATCCCACTCCCCGACAGCAGCGTCTGCGAGAGCGAGAAGCCGAACATCGAGAACGTCCCGATGCCCGTCAACACGACGGCCGCGAGACTGAACGCCGGTGCAACGACGATATCCTGCAGGTCGAAGCCTCCCTTACTGTGGAGGCTGAATAACTCTGAAGTTGCCATACTGCGCGTCTCACGACGCAGAGTCGCCACTTAATCGAACGACTCCACCCGGGGAAACGTGCGAACGGTCGACGAACGGCGCCGTCGGTCGACACATTCTTGCGGCGTATCGATGCACGAATATTCCATGATAACTGACGCCCGAGCCCTCCAACCCGACTTTGTGCCGACGGAGCTCCATCACCGCGAAGGCGAGATTGACGCGCTCACGACGACACTCCGGCCCATTGCAGACGGCTTCAAAGGCGACGACGCGTTCATCTTCGGCCCGAGTGGCGCGGGCAAGACGACGATTGCCCGCTACGTGGTCGACCTCCTCCAGCAGGAGAACCTCGACACGACAACGGGGTACGTGAACGCGATGTCAAACAGCACCCGGGCGGACGCATTATACGCGCTCGTTCGAGACGCGGGCCTCGCCTACGACCTGCGGAAAGAGGGGTCGCACGCCTCGCGCTTCCTCAGTCGCATCAAGGACGTCGACGGCCAGTTCATCGCGATCGTCGACGAGGTCCACGTCCTCGAGGACTACGACACGCTCCAATCGCTGTGGGAACTCCCGAACGTCACGCTGCTCATGGTGTGCCTCGACGAGGAGGAGCTGTTCGCGGAGTTCGACCAGCAACTCCAGAGTCGCTTCGGCTCAGCGCGGAAGGTGCGACTAGATCGGTACGGGACCGACGAGATGACGTCGATTCTCCGTGGGCGCGTGAAAGCGGGCTTGCGGCCGGGCACGATAGATGAGGCGACGCTGGCGTACATCGCGGACCTGGCGGCCGGAGACGCGCGAGCGGGCATCGCATTGTTGCGAAGCGCTGTCGATCGTGCCCTCGTTGACGAGCGTGACGAGATTACGCAGGCGCTCGTTGACGAAACGGAAGCGGATGCACGCGCGGATATGGAGGCACACCGAGTTCGTGAACTGGACACCGACAAACGCCTGCTCTACGAGCTCGTCCAAGAGGCAGGCGAATTAGGCGCGGGAACGCTACACGCTCGGTACGAGGACCGGGCGCAAGATCCAGTTGCCCGGTCGACGCGGCGGAAGTACCTCGGTCGGCTCTCTGAGTATGGGCTGATTGATGAACGCGGAGCCGGGCGAGGAAAACAGTACATTCAGCCCACGTAATCTCGCACCTCGATACAGTCCTCTCTCAGATACTCACCGCGATACTCCTTGTCGGCGTCAGCGTGTTCATCTGCCGGTACGACGACCTCGTCCCACACTGAACCACTCTAAAACAACTCTCTCTCAGTACCGTTTACTCAATCTACACTGAACCTCCCTAGGACAACTCTCCCTCAGCACCGTTTACTCAATCCACACTGAACCACTCTAAAACAACTCTCTCTCAGCACCGTTTACTCAATCCACACTGAACCACTCTAGGACAACTCTCCCTCAGCACCGTTTACTCAATCCACACTGAACCACTCTAGGACAACGATTTGGGGTAAGCTTTTACTCAAACAGCGAGGAAGTCGTTGTAATGAAAGACGGCTATCTCATTGATACACCAGCACCGGGAGTCTACAGACCAGTTGACTCCAGCCGCGGTGTTCCCTTCTCAAAGTTTTACTTGCCGGATAAGTTACCGCCGGAGATAGACCTCACACAGGACGTAATTCAGTCATACGGACGCGCAATGCACTCGTTAGGGCGGCTAGATGGTTTCTGGAGTGAAATCGAAAATCCGCAGGACGTGTTTGGTCTATTCGTATATAAAGAGGCTGAGCAATCCTCACAAGTAGAGGGCACACAGGTCACTGTCTCGGACATGTATGAAGAGGATGAAGCTTCAAAGGATGTCCGTGAAGCACGAAACTATGCATCTGCATTGATGAGTGCAGCAGAACAGTTGTCTGAGACGGGCCGTTCCCGCGAAAGTCTCTCGATTGACCTCTTGAAGAATCTGCACGAGGAGTTAATGGAAGAGGGTAGGACTGACGAAGAGGATCCCCTACCAGGCGAATTCCGTTCGGATTATGTGTGGATTGAGGAATCTACAGGAGGGTATGGAACGCAGGTTCGGTTCGCCCCACCAAAAGCCAAAATCGCGGTTTCGAGAATGGAAGACTTTGAGACATACATGCAGTCAGGCGGCGAATATCCGGATTTGATTGACATCGGGATACTCCACTATCAACTTGAGACTATCCACCCGTTTGTTGACGGGAATGGTCGCGTTGGGCGTCTATTGATTATCCTCCTACTGATGGCGTCTGACATTCTACTCCATCCGCTGTTCTATCTCAGTTCATACATCCGGCGGAACCGCGACGAGTACACAAGCCGTCTGTTAGCTGTCAACGAAGAGGGGGAATGGAACGAGTGGCTGGAGTTCTTCCTGCAGGGAATCAAAGAGCAAGCCGACGAAGCGTTCAGTCGAGCAAAGCTACTACTGCACATCCGGAAGCGGTACCAGAGAGAATACCAGGAGGCCCCCTCGTCGGTCCGCAGACTCATCGACGAAATGTTCACGAATCCAGTATTCACGACCAGTCGTGCTGCGGAGATGATTGATATGAGCTATCAAGGAGCGCGTAACGCGATCCAAAAGCTCGAAGAAGATGGCGTCCTCCGAGAGAGAACCGGGAAAGCCCGATACCAGGAGTTCCAAGCCGACGGTGTACTCGACGCATTGAATAAAGACGCTGCGGAGATACCCTCTCCCGAGGCCCTAATCGAGGACGAAGAAGACCGGTTCCAAGAGGTGTAGTCTCACGCTGAATTTTAGGGGCCAGTATTCATGCGAAATGCGCCTGAAGAGTAGTCGCAAAAGGCCGCATTCGATGTCTCCGTATCACCATATCGGGAATCCGGGAATGCCTCGATGCAGTCCACTTTCCAGTAGCGGCGGGGCTGCTGGTCGACGTCGAGGTATTCGAGGGCTGTCGTCCACGACCCGAACCGGGCCCTGATCGTGTTGTAGCACGGGCTGACGTCGAGATCTTTGTACTCCGCGACCGTCGGCGCGTGCCCGAGTTCGTCGGCAGCCTTCTGGAGAGCTTTAAGACATGCATCCTTCGATATAGCCATCGGAATATCTCTAAGATTAAGTAAACAGGGGATTGTAAAGTACCCTCTGTTTCAAGATGAGAAGTAAGCAGCATGATTTATTTCTCTCCTTCAATCAGACAAACAGTATATGATCGAGAAGCTGAGACAATTCATTAGAGACCACATTACCAAGGTGTCTTTCTTAGCTTGGTTTCTACTCCTTCCGGCAACTGTACTTCTTGTTAGGAAAGAGGTGGGACTAGGAACGTCGTCGGCAGACATGGCGATTGCAATCCTGGAACTTATCGCCTTAACGCTCCCCGCTCTAGCGATAATGCTTCAAGCCATTTTGAGCTACTCTGAACGGCCGGCACTGGCAGCCACCGGCGAAGGCGTAGACCTTCGTATGTATGCGTTTCTAGCATCAGGACTAGCTGGTACGGGCCTGTTCTTTGCGGCCTCTGTGATACTCCAATTTCTGAAAATGCCCTCGGAACTCTCCACGGCGCTATGGTTGGTTAACTTCGCCATCCTAGGTATGGCAATTCTCCCAATAACTATCGGCTTGTATCTATGGAGTAGCCCACATTCAGATCTCGCCAAGTTCCTGGACGTCTATGCCCTGCATGAGCAAATGTCCGGCATTGACGAATTGGATAGTGAAGAAGTCGAGAGGTTGTTGACGGGACCCGGGATTGATGACTCCGAGTTCGCTAAGGAAGTATTCGATTTCTCGGATGGAGAAACTACGGACAAGGGAACGAGTGGGAAATTGCGGACGCAAGGAAGTCCGTTCTACGAAACTGACGAATAAGTGGATGAAGGCAGTACTCCACTACAAGATTTGATGGACAGCCATCCCCGCGAAGAAGCCTGCTCCGTGCCCAATTAGGTTCGTGAATCCGCCATTACTCTGTAGATTCGCGGGGAAACTCGCGATGACCAGCCAAAGGGCAGCGAACGTCCCAACCAACAAAATCAGCGCGAGTTGGCGATTCTCCTGAGCCCAGTCGACCAAACCAACCGGCGATAGCTCCCCTCGAGAGACGGCCCACGTGGCGAACCCCAACACGACGACGAGCATGCCGAGCATGACGTATCGGGGTGGCCCGGTGAACATCACTGCCCAAGAGGCGAACAGCACGATTCCGACCATGCTGGCGGCGTACATCGCGTTCTCCTCGGGGAGTTCGTCGTCGAACGCCTGAAGGACGTTCATCAGTAGCAGGCCGACGAATGCGGCGACGACAGCAGATAGTCCCCGACCATACTGAATCGGAAGGTCAAGCGCGACGGACCATGTGAGATAGCTCGCGGCATTCGCCACGATCGGGACAGCGAGGATGATGACTGCGAATGCTCGATAGAACTCTTGCAGACGGTTCTGGTTGGAAAACAGCAAGTAGAGCGAGAAGACGGAAATAACGTAGCCGAAGAGATTGCTAGCGAGGTGAGTGGCATTCGCGTGGACGAACGCGGCCGTGTATAGTTGGTAAAAGACAGGATTCTGGTAGTTCAAAGCCATCCTCGTTTGAGTCGAATCTCCAGCGAGATAGAATAGAAGAACAACCGCAAACGCAGGAAGAATAGCACCAATGGGTTGAAGTAACCACCAACAACGAACCTTCATTACTCCGACCAATTCACCGATATCCTTAAACATGTCTCCCTGACTCTTATGGTCGATAGATTGCTTCTATGAAAAGTATGGAAATAGTCTATTCACTCCACGATTGGATCTGGAGAACCCTTGTGAATAGTTCAAGAGGGATTCGAGAAGCCCTATTGTTTTCACTCCCACCCTTACCAATAATTCTCAGTATATTACATCTTTCAAAACTCCAGTTCTTCAGTGGCGGGATTCCCTTTCTAATTTGGTACTATTTCGCTATTTCAACGCTTCTAGCGTTCTTCATGCGGGTCTATTCAAACGTGACGGGACAGATATCTGAATTCTGGCGCAATTCCTTCCCTTCCGAAAAGGATTCAGAGTTAAATTTCTGGAAATCACTCCGGTCGGGTTTGAGCGAGTACTCCAAAGTTGAGGAACAAAACCCCCACCTTACAGAACAATCTCCCGGAAGTATTCTCCCACACTGTGCGTATTTCATTTTACAAATTGTTGAATCGTTGATCTGGTTCTATATTATGGGCTCACTGATTGCGATGGGGAACATCCTACTGAATATTGATACGCTGGCCAGGCAAGTCGTTGAAACACGAAATGTGCAGGTTATCGGCGAAGCAATCTCATCATCATTCATACCCGCAAACTTGGTCATTGGAACAGGTTTAATTCCAGAAAGTGGCTCCACGACAGCTTTACTCCTTCTACTACTCTCTCCTTCCGTAATGGTGGCCACGGGCGCTATCTCAAATTTATTCCGAGCATCTGAGGGAGTCCACAGAAAACTGCTAATTGGGTTAATAAACCACTCTTCTTTCAAGTCAGAACCGATTTTTTATATCGGAATGACAGTCTTCTACGCGATTATAATTTCGCTACTATAGCCGCAGAAACGGAGGCATACTCGCAGTACCTCGGCCGCCCGCCCCCAGTTTGGTCGATTCCTTTTCCCGACTCTCTTGTTCTGACTCAACATCCTCAACTGACCCAGCATCCAACGATGATTCGTTCGCTTCCGTTCACGATACCGTTCGCAACTTAAGCCTTCAAAACACCCATGAGTAGATAGTAGACCGATTTTCTCCCCTAACCGTTCTCGTCCGCTTTAGCAATATCCCCCCGACAGTCCTCGACTACGACGAGATGTTCAGAAACACAGTCAATCCTCGTCCTCGAGATCCTCCGTCGGGAGGTCGCCTTCGAGCCACGCACGGCCGCGGTCCGTCAGTTGGTACAGCGACTTCTCTTCGTCATTGTATTCGATTAGACCATGGTCCCGGAGTAGCCGAAGGTGGTCGTCAATTCCAGAGCGACTCCAGTTCGTGTTTTCGGCGATGGTACGCGGTGTTAAGACGAGTTCTTCATTTCCCGGGTTCTGAAGTCGGCGAAGAATGTCGTAGTCCATCGGCGTCATCCACGACGCAAGTGTCGGCCGACTCATTGCTATTTGCCTTTGTACCGAGGCATATGGTAATTTCCATGCCCACAATAGCTAGGAGCGTATTCTACTTAATAAGCAGAATACTGTGCGAAAGTTTCAAACCCCCTTCGCACAATACTGTGCGTAACGAGGTGCCCGGCGGACCCGTCGCTCCCCGATGGGTCTTCATGAGAAATTGCGGACCCCGCTGCTTGGGACAGCGGGCCCGCGTGGGGCCTCGTAATCAGGGTACGAAGCCCATGAAGGAACACAACGACAGCGGACAAGAGCTTTCTGCTGCACAGCACGACGAGAACGACGACGGCTGCCCGGAATGCGGCGCTCCGATCCGGTCGGTCACGCGCCGCGGCCCGAGCGAAGTCGTGATTGCGCCCTGCGGCCACAACGTCGCAGGCACGCTCGCTCGAGATTTTCCGCGAGCGAGTGAGCGCACAAACGGCGACGAAACGGCGACCATTCGGGCCGACGGCGGGACGGTCGCACGAGGCTACGAACAGACGTCGCCCGAGGAGCTCCCGAGCGAGTACCGGGTCGAGACCGACGACGGCGACATCGTGAGCATCGGTCGGTACCGGGAACGCACCGGGAACAAGTACGACGTCGAGGCCAGAGACGAACAGCGCACCCGGATGCGGGAGGCGGTCGCCGCGATCCGGGCTGCCGACCACGACGACGTTCAGAGCGTCGAGTTCCGGGACCCCGACGGCGGCCCGGAATTCCACGTCGAACTTCGGCTCGTCGACGACTGCAAGACGACGTTCCGAGTAGCCTCACTCCTCCGGAAGCACGACCTGCGTATCTACGGCGTCGACATCTACGACGGTCACCTGGCGGCTTGGATTCACGAAGAAGGCTGGGCGGAGTGGTCAGAATGACTGCCGCGGCGTCACTGGAGTGCGTCGTCTTCGACGGCCTCGAGGTCGAAGTCATCGAGGAACGCGGCGATTCCGGCAGTCGCTTCGACCCCATCCTCGGCGAACACGTCGACGTCCTCCTCGTAGGAGGAATGCAGCTGGTCGCGCTCCCCGTAGCAACGTCCACACAGCGGGACGCGCGCACCGCCGATTGTCCCAGAGAACTCGCGATTCTCGACAAGGTAATCGACCCACTCCATCGGGAGAGACTGGACACCGCGAACCGGCGAATCACCACACCGAGCGCATTCAGAAGCGTTCATTTCGAGCAGTCACCTGCTTCATTCCTCTCAGAGCACTCGCAAGAAAGCAACGACTCGACCACCCCCACCCGCTTCATCATGCAACCGAACGCAGCAACGCCGGCGACCGAGCACCGAGACGAAACCACCAGTGGCCCGACGGAGGTCGGTGCCTGATGTCGACAGACTCCAACGGCGTCGACTGGGACGCCCTCGGTTACGTTGCGGCCTCCGACTACCGGTGTGCGGTCGTCGCCGCGCTCGACGTCGACGGTCCCGCGACGCCGACGACAATCGGGGACCGCACCGACCTCGAAATCACGCACGTCTCGCGAACGCTCACGGAACTGCGCGACCGGGACGTCGTCGAACTCCTTGTGCCCGAGGAACGCAAGAAGGGGCGCATCTATGGGCTGACCGACGGCGGCCAGCGGCTCGCCGACGAGACCGACGAGGTGAACGCATGACCGACGACCGTCCCGAGTGCGACCGCTGCGGGCTCGCAGACGCCTCGGTCCGCGAACTCCTCGTGCGGAACCCCGACGGCAAAGTCAACGTCTGCGACGACTGCGAGGACGAACTGAACGCCGAGGTCGTCCGCGAGGTCGGCAGGCCCGAGGTGGTGCTCGATGAGTAAGCGCCGCGCAACCGGTCCGACGGACGAGTTGATGCCGCTGTCGCCCGAGGAAGGATTCGACCGGTTCATCAAGTACCGGCTGAACCGCGTCGACGAGAACACCGTCCGGAACGACAAGACCCGGCTCCGGTTCTTCCGCGAGTGGTGCGAGAAGGAGGACGTCGACAACCTGAACGACCTGACCGGCCGCGCGATGTCGGACTTCGTCTCCTGGCGCGGCAGCCAGATCAAGGCCATCACGCTCCAGAAGCAACTCGGCACGATCCGGGAGGCGCTGCGTTTTTGGGCGGACATCGAGGCCGTCCGCCCCGGCCTCCACGAGCGCGTTCACGCGCCCGAGATTCCCGACGGCGCGAAGTCCAAGGACAGACACCTCGGCCAGCAGCGCGCCGAGCAGCTCATCGACTACCTCGACCGCCACGAGTACGCCAGCCAGCGCCACGTCACGCTGCTGCTCCTGTGGCGGACCGGAATGCGTCGGTCCGCACTCCGGTCCCTCGACGTCGACGACCTCAAGGCGGACGACTTCGCGCTCGTCCTGAAGCACCGCCAGGACGAAGGCACGCGCCTGAAGAACCACGAGGACGGCGAACGCTGGGTTCACCTCACCCCGAACGTCTACCAGGTCGTCCAGGACTACGTCGACGAAGTCCGCGAGGACGTGACCGACGACTACGGCCGCGAACCGCTGTTCACGACCCGCGTTGGGCGGCCGACGGGCGATACAATCTACAAGCGGATGCACCGCGTGACCCAGCCCTGCGAGCTCGGATACGAGTGCCCGCACGACCGCGACCCCGAGGACTGCGAGGCGAGAGGGTCGCCGGGCGTGCCGCACAAGTGCCCGAGTAGCCGCGGCCCGCACTCGATTCGACGCGGGAGTATCACGGCCCACCTCAACGAGAGCGTGCAGCCGGACGTCGTCAGCGAGCGCTGCGACGTGTCGCTGGAAGTCCTCTACGAACACTACGACGTGCGGACCGACCGCGAGAAGATGGAAGTGCGCCAGGACCACCTCTCAGGGAGCTGGATGTAACAATGACAGACATTTTAACAACCGTCATCGTAGAGCCCTCCTGCGATTATTCCCAGCGAGTCCA
>NZ_WUUU01000038.1 GCF_009831555.1 Halobacterium bonnevillei
AACGTGGCGGCGGCCGCGAGACTCCCGCCGGTCGGCGCCGCGGCCACGCGGAGGAACTCCGCGCCCGCCAGCACCGACTCGACGTCGGGCGTCGCCGATGCAGTACTGCGTCCAGTCGTCGCCATCTACTCGAGGAGTTCCACTGCGTTCTCGTAGGAGTACTCGAAGTCCGCGTCCAGCTCGTCGCCGCGGTAGTAGTCCGCGAGACGGCGGAGCTTCGACTCCGTGTTCTGGAGCGCGCGCTTGTTCTGGTGGTCCTGTCCGTTCTCCTGAACGTGCTCGCGCAGCCGCACGGCCTTCTCCAGGAGGTTGTGGAAGTCCTCGGGGAGCTCCGGCTCCGCGTCGTGCTCCTCGAGAATCTCCGTGACCTTCTTTCCGGTCGCCAGCTTCACGTCCGGGACCGGCGTGCCCTGCACGCCCTCGTCGCGGAGCTTCAAGCCGATCTGCGAGGGGTCGTGCCCCTGTTCGGCCAGCTCCACGACGCGGTCCTCGATTGCGTCTTCGTCTACGTCGCTCCACTCCGGTGGTTCGTCTGCCGCCGGGCGGTCCGAGCCGGACGACCCGCGGCGGCGCGTATGCATTCGTGCCATTGTTCGGATTGGAACTACACGAAACGCTACCGGCACCGACTGGTGCCGGGACACTACCGCAGTCCCAAGCCGTCCCGGCCGCGCGGCGAAGGAACGATGCCACGCACCGGCGAACGGCGAGTCGGATCTACGGCCGTGTGGTTCCCTACAGTCGCGAACGCACTCGCGCACGTAAAGGGTTTCCATCTCCCCGGCGGGGACGCCTGCCCGCGAATCGCGGGGTTTATCAACGACCCCGAGCAACATCTGGGTGCGTTCGCGGGCTCGTAGATCAGTGGTAGATCATCCCCCTGGCACGGGGAAGGCCTCGGGTTCAAATCCCGACGAGTCCACTCCTTCGCTCACTTCGTTCGCTCAGTCACGGAATCGTAGACCCTCGCGAAGCCTGCGGCTTCGCTTGGTACCGACGGGTCCGTCCGGTATCTCACTGAGATTCGACATAGTAATCGCCTGCGTGAGTTCGATATTGTGGCGATGTCGAATAGGATTTTGCCGTAGTATCGCTGCAAATCCACAGTTCACAACAAACTCTCGTTTGGTGGGCTCGTGAATTTGCCCCACTCTGTATCATGAATGATGGTTGGCCAGCCTTTGGAGAGCTATAAACGCCGCGATGGTGATGGACTAGCTACTGCGTACGATATGATGGGGAAGCGGGATGAACGAAAGTGCATATAAGATAGGGGGTCGCCAGACGCAACGGCGACTTTGATTTTCACAATGCGTCCGGACTGTCTCCAGCATGATTGGTTGCCAACGGACAGCACAGGTAGATGAAAGTGAAGCTGACCGGTCGACTCACACTTATGTCATTTTCGGAACGAGTGGTTTCGTGAGGTTCTTAACAAAATATAGAACTTCGAAATGACTATTAGTACAAATTCATCAGATGTTGAATGTAGGGTCAATGACGAGGTATTGAACCTTTCCTTGGTATGGATGACAAGCAGTTTTGAGACTGCAGTTTTGGGGCAAACGAAAGCCTACGCTACATGTGCTAGGTAAGTAGACAGGTGGTGGAATTTGAGGATGGGATGGGTCATGTTTTTCTGAATATAAATGTAATATACAGTTATATATATTATTTCATTTGGAAGATTCTCCTTGTTATTTACAGTGTAATAAACGTGAACTGGGCCGGAAATCGATACCCGAAAATGGGTTAAACGGTTGTTTAGGCGTCGATATCGACTTCCTTCTGTGCAACGACAGTTGTTGAATCGTCGCCAATCGCCTTCACAATAACAGTGTAAGTCCCAGTAGAGGAGACTGAGACATCAGGGCCACTTGTCGATATGTCTGCAGTCCCACCCACATCCGTGATTTCTGAACTGTCCTCTCCACTAATTGTTACGTTGAGTTTATTTGCAGTTCCTTCAGAAACCCACGTAACTGTGGCAGAACCATCGCTGTTACTGGAGATACTCGCGCCTGCTTGCACGTTCTCCTGAACAGAGTCACCGAAGCCGAGCACGAAGCTCGCGATGACGGCCGCGAGGATGACTGTAATGGCGACCATCAAGATGACTCCGATGACTGGCGACACACCGCGTTCGTCCCTGTCTGGGATTTCGAATGATATCTTTTTCATGATTTCACGCACACTCCACCGGAAAGGACGTGGTGGTACTCCACGACCCCACTCGAGGAGTTAACCCCCTCCTAATCCTGCCCGGATCTGTGCTTAGCACTACTTTAGGTTCCTCTTACTTAACTCCCACGTCGATTATTACTGTCTTAACAAACCTATTTTGGGCCGTAAATTACGCAGCTACCCCCGCTCTCCGCGATTCCCGAATCGTATAGCCCTCCGGGATTCGCGACCAAAATGTACCGGGCTGAATCCCATCAAATAGCGCGTTACTCTCCCGTCTCTACCCCAGGGATGGCCGCCCCGTGAATCCTGGGGTCCTGGAACGCACAGTAGAATTATGTAATTGTCGTTAGAGCATTAGCACAGACGCTGCTCTGAGTGGACGAACAACACTCGTCGGACGAGATTGCATCCACTGATGGTTCCAACTCTGATATTTGTCGTCTTCACAATCGTCCCCCTGCTGGTGCTCGGGGTGACAATCGTCTACTGCTCGATACGAGTCTACTCCCTGAACGACAAGCGCCCCGTCCTCCTCATCGCGTTGCTGACGGTGATGTCGCTCCACCAACTGACGGAAGTCGGGCGGTTCACCGCGGGCGTCTATGCGGAGACGACTTCGGTGCCGTCTGAAGCGTTCGAGACCGCCGCTGACCTGCTAGCGAGTGCCGCGTCGTATTTCGTCATCCAACAACTCACCGACCTCCAGACAGCACAGTCCGAGCTCGAATCGTCGAATACGGCGCTCGAAGAGCGCTCCTCGATGGTGGCCGTCCTCAACCGGATTCTCCGACACAACGTCCGCAACGACGTCAACCTCATCGCGGGGCACGCGGCGAACATTCGGCGACGAGCGACTGATGACGAATTCCGCGAGGAACTGCAGACCATCGAGGAGACCGCGCTGGACCTCGCCAAGATCTCTGACCGCACCCAACGCATCAATCAGTTACTCACCGAGGATCCGACGGCGACGACGGAACTCCGGTTGAGCGAGTGCCTGGAAGAACCACTTCGGGACGTAGCGCGTGCGACACCGAATGCGACGATTTCGCTTCACAGCGGAGACACTGAGACCGTCACTATCGACGCGCCCTCCACGTTCCCGATCGCTGTTGCTGACGTCGTCGAACAGATCGCTGACTCCAGTAGCGGGGACGTCAACATCGACATCACACTGACCCGGGGTCAGGCTACGGATGGGCAGGGTAGCCGCCCGGTCGTACTCGTGATCGACGACGACGGTGCCGGACTGCCCGACGTCGACATTGACGCGATTGAGACCGACGAGGAGACGCCGCTTCGGCACGCGACCGGGCTGTCACTCTGGTGTCTGAAGTGGGCCGTGAAGCGGGCCGGCGGGACGCTTGACGCGACCCCCGGCGACGCGACGCTCACAATCCAGGTACCGGAGGCCAGTCAACGTGACCCTACCACCCCAGACCAGTGAGTTGAACGGGCGTCGAAAACCAGACCGTCGATGCAGGTCGAGAGACCTCGACCCGGGACCTCAACCCGGGATTTTGATTGTAGTGGGCGGGCCGCCGGCGTGCTCGTGCCGCGGGGACGTCAACTGCGTCGCGTCGCTCACGGTTCGTTCCCGGTGAATCTGCCGCTCAGTGTGGGTGGACGGATGGATGCTGCCAGTCACTGCGCGCCGTCGCTGTTCCGGACTTCAGGGCTATCTGGTTGCTGTGGCTGATCTGAGAGCGTGACGGTCCCGTCGCTGGTAACGGTGATGTCGTGGCCAGTGTAGCGGAAGGAGACGGCCCCGTCGGTCATGGTTTCCACGAGTGAATCCAACTGCTCCGGGTCAATCGCATCGTACAGCGGTGGCAGTTCGACGACGTCACAGCCGGCGTTCGCCGATACCTTGTCGGATATCCGTACGGACGGGGGCGCGTCTGACATTACGGTAGTGCCAATAACGAACACTACTATATAAATTCATGTGGCGGCGTTATTGCTCCGAGTTCGAGCTTCCTAGCGTCTATTAATCGAGTTATCGGCCGGAAAAAGTCGGTCGGTACGCTGTCACTAGTGCACAGTTAATAACACACAACTGGCCGGGGACGGTTCCCTGGCGGTTCGCGTGGAGTCGTGGCTCGAGTGCAGCGTCGCGAAAAATGTCGGCGGGTTCGACGCTACTGCCGGAGCGCGAGGAGCGCTGCGGCAGCGAGCGCGACGAGCGCTGCAATCGGACCGAGGCCGGGCGCGAACGACTGCGCTGCGTCGTCGTCGCCGTCGTCCTCGGTTTGTTCGGTAGCCTGTTCGACCGTGGTTTCGTCTTGCTGGGTCTGCTCGGCGTCGTCCGTCGTCGTGGTTTCGGTCGTCGCTTCAGTCGTGTCCTCCGTCGTCGATTCGGTGGTCGAGTCTGCGTCCGTGGTGGTTTCCGCGGTGGTCGTCTGTTCGGTCGTCGTGCTGTCTCCGCCCTGCGATTGGCCTCCGGCACTCCCCCCGGAGTTGCCGTCAGATCCGTCAGAGCTGTCGTCCTGGGTGTCGTTTTGGCTGTCGTCCTGGTTGTTGTCTTGGCTGTCGTTTTGGTTGCTGTCGTCCTGTCCGTCACTGCCATCGCTGCCGTCGCTGTCATCTCCGCCGTCACTGCCATCGCTGCCGTCGCCGCCGTCGCTACCGTCGTCCGACGCGGGGAACGTCAGGTCCAGTTGCTGGACGTCCCCGGACTCCCAGGTCGCCGTCTGGTCTGCGAGCGCCCCGGAGCCCGCCAGCCTGAACTGGACCTCGGATTCGCCGCTCGTGCAGTTGCAGTCCGCGACGAGCTTCTCCCCGAACGTCCCGTTTTCCCCGTACTCCCCGGCGGTGTCGACCGTGATTTCGCCGACGACGTCGCCGTCGACGACGGCCTCGATTGTCGTGCCCGCTGGCGCGGGCTCACCGCCGATGGTGACGGACCCCCAGTAGGCGGCCGGCGGTTCTGGCGGGTGGGCCGCCGCTGGGGCTGCCGCCGCGCCGAACGCGACCGTGACCGCGAGCAGCAGCGCAGCGGCCGCGGTTCTGTTCAGGGTCATGTTACGGTGTGACGATGAGTCCTTCTTCCTCGGTGATCGTTACACCTGACGGGATTGCTGCGGTGATTTCGCCGTCACCGTTCACGTGCACCCAGTAGCCCGAGTACGCGCTCAGCGTCGGACCGGACGAGCTCGAACCCATCGGGTAGCTGAACGCGCTCGTGGTGGGCATCGGCGCACCGGACGGTGCGGGCTGACTATCGAACTGGTCGTAGCCGTGCGCGACGCGGAGGACCTCGGTGGTCGTCCGCATCACGTCCTCGGTGTCACCGTACTGCGGCGCGGTGACGAAGTTCCAGCCGTCTTCGAGGTCCTTCGCACCGGGCGTCGCGGGCGTCGAGTCGCTGAAGTCGATGACGACGCGCGCGTGGTCGGTGTGGTCGAGGTCCGAGATGAGGTACGCGTCCAGCGTACCCGCCGTCACCATCGGCGAACCGACCATGCTGAACGACCCGCTGTCGTACGTCCAGACGGCCGCGTTAGCGCCCTGCGTGAACTGGAAGCTCACCTCGCCGGGGCCGGGCGTCCCGACGGTCTGGATGCCCTGACTGCCCTGCGTCACGAGGTCGTGTGCGTACTGCTGGGTCTTGTCCGGGTCCTGCTGGACCTCGTCCTTCTGTGCGGTGAGGAACGGGTCGTATTGGATGTCGGACGATCCGTCAGCGGAGATGCTGTCGCCGCTTCCGCTGAGGACGCCGTCGGTCGCGGGACCGCTCGGGCCGTCGTCGGAACCGAACCAGTTCCACGTGGCGTCGACGTCGCTACCGGTTTGTGCGACGATGCCGTCCCCGTTCCCGACGAAGTTGTTGTACATCGCGCGGACGGGGTCGCTGTCAATCGCGTGGAGCCCGACGCCGTTGTCCTGGACGTCGTTGTCCTCCAGGAGGGTGTTGTCGGCGTTGAGGAGCTTGACACCGGCGTCGCTGTTGTTGTAGATGCCGGGGTTGTTCCCCACGAGCTGATTGCCGGTCCCGTTCATCACGGCGACACCGACGTCGTTGTCGGTCACGACGCTGTTCGTGATGGTGTTGCCGCTGGCACCTTCGAGGCTGATACCCGTCGTCGACGTCTCGGCCACGCCGTCGGCGTCGAGGTCGACCGGGCCACCGCCCTTGTTACTGATTTCGGCGCTGGCGACGGTGGACGCGTCTGCTTCGAGTCGGATGCCGATCGGTGAGTTGCTGGTGCTCGTCACGTCCGTGAGCGTGTGGTTGTTCCCACCTGCGACGTAGACGTTCGCCCCGGAGGAGGGGAAGTCACCGAACCGGAAGTTCGACCACTCGTCCTCGACCGGCCGCACGCTGGACATCGCGTCGAAGTTCGCCACGACGGTGTCGACGGTATCGTCGAAGATCCTCAGGTCGTTGTTGCGATTCTCGTCGCCCATGGAGTTCCGAACTGCAACTCCGTCGGCGGCAACTGCGATGCCGGTGTGGCTTTGCACGGCCTCCACGTTGTTCAGCGTGGAGTCGGCGCCATCGACGCCGACGCCGTACCGCAACCAGTCGCCGCGGGTCTGGTTCTGGTGAAGGTGGGCGTCCGGGTGCCCATCGACACTCATCGTGTCGACGGTAGTACGCGCACCCTCAATCCACGCCCCGGTGTACGCGTAGCCAGGGTATTCGATGGTGGTGTCGAGGATGGTGTTGTCCGGCCCGGTGACGTACAGCGACGAAATGTCGACTTTCGTGCTGAAGGTATTGCCCTGCATCACGCTGTTCTGCGCGTTCAGGACGAATCCGTAGGTCATCGAGCCGACCGTTCCACCCGTGAACTCGTTGTTCCGGATGGTGAGGTCACGGGACTGGTCATTCCCGCTCGGCGGCGTCGCGTAGCCGAGCACGAGCGTGTCGTCGTGGCCGACGAACACGTTGTCCTCGACGAGCACGCCCTTGACGTGGCTGTCGTCGATGAGATCGTAGATGGCGATCGCGGGCGTGTCGTCTTGCGGCGCGGCTTCGACGGTAAACCCGCTGAAGTCGATGTCGTCCGCACCGAGCGTGACGGTCGCGTTCGCTGGGCCCGGGCCACCAGTCCCGACAACTGTCACCTGCGACGCGTCGGCGCCCTCGATGACGATGTCGCCGACGTCGACATTGACGTTCTCGGTATACGTGCCTGCCGCGACTTCGATGCGGTCACCGGGCTCGGTGTCGTTTACCGCGCCCTGAATGGTCTCGTACTCGTTGTCGTTGTCGATGTCGTCGTTGTGGTCTTGTCCGTGGTCGTCGTCGACCATCAATACGTGGCCAGATGTCGATGCTCCGTCTGCCGTGGCTGGCGCTACCGCCATTACGGATAGCACCATGATCGCGGTGAGGGCCACCGCGAGTAATTTATCCCTTCTTGACATTCTTATCCGCTCCCCCCTCGATCCCCAGGGTCGGGGAGCAGGAATTATATCACCGTAGTAATCGTTAAGCGTTGGCGCGACAATTGAACGGCCGACATCGAGCCTCTCGGGCGAATATTTCCCAGTCGGCGAACGTAATGGATGCCGAATATTAGTCGCCGGTAGGAAGTCCATACCACGAGCGTACACGTCAAATAACTCGTTGGATTGTTCGACGTCGAACTAGTCCCGCGTTAAAAATTGGGCCGCGGTGAGCGAGTCAAATTCCTACTGGGGGTTGATGGCGAGTAACAAACACCGGGGCATCTCGACTCGAAATCGTGAACCGTCGGTAAAACGCACGATACTGCCGTTTAGCGGATTCCTAGCGTTTCCTGCACGCAGATCCCGACCCCTCTACGCAGCCGTTGGGAGAACGCGCTGTCGCTGATGCCGACTTCGTCAGCGAGGTCCTGGATGGTGCAGTTCCGCGGCACCTCGAAGTAGCCGTGGCGGTACGCCAGCGAGACGGCTTCGCGTTGCTCGGTGGAAAGCGACGAGTGGGCGTTCGCGGACGGGTTGCTAAGCCTGTTCAGCGTGACTGGAATTCCCGCTTCCGTGAGCTGTTCGTTGAATCTGACCAGGTCGCCGTGGTCCGAGAACTGCAGTTGGAGTTCCCACGACTCGGGACCACCACGCGCTTCGAACACGTGGACGTCCGACTCGGACAGCGTATCGATGAACCGGTCGGTGCCGCCGTCTAGCTCCACCTCGAACAGCGGCGGTTCGGTCGTCTCTCCGAGGAGCGTCGTCCGGGCGGCTTTGGGCCAATTCGAGAGTGTCGACGCGACGTCGCCCGGGTCGCTCCCGTCGACCCGGAACAACAGCGAGCCTTCGGAATCGAACGGGACGACGCGTTCGAATTCGACGGTGCACTCCGGATAGTCCTCGAACACTTCCCCCAGCACGAATTCCCCCCGTGGAATGGATATCTCCGCGAGTACCGGCATCGAGTGGTCGAGACGCGTAGAAATCGCATATTTATTGCGCTCTTAACAGGATTGATACGTGGCGCGGCTTCGAAACTGGAGTCGACGCAGGTGCGAACGCGAGGGAGGTCGGCGCATCGACCAGGATTGTGGCTGAAACTCGCCCCGCCTCGGGGTCCCACTGCCTCGCTTGCAGTGTCGAACGGTGCAGCGCTCTGGTTTCAATTGTAGAATCGAACGGTGCAGCCTTCTGGTTTCGAACCCAGTGCCACCCTAGCAGGGCGTGGGTCTGTCGGCCGCAGTCCGGTTCTACGAAACGCGGAAACTGCCGTTCGTCGTCGTAGACGGGTGTATCGGCCGTCGGGTACGGTCGGTCTAGCCGTGACCGACCGTCACGTTCACCAGAAGAATTATCGTCGTCACTACGCAACGGTACCTCGGACTCAGGACCTGAACTCGAAGGGGGACGCGTTCGCGACTCGCCGGGCATCCTCGTACTTCCAGCAGGTCTGACGCCACTACAGAGGTAACCGTTGAATGACTGAACACGTATCTAACGGGGGCTCATCGACCCGCGTCGAGGAAGTGGAGTGGGGGAGCCAACGCCCACCGACGGCGGCAATCGTCGAAGCGATCGCGGAGGCGACAGACCAGGACCCGCTGGACATCGACCCCGTACAGAATCACGTCGACACCGACGCGCTCGAAAAACTCGTCACGTCCGACACGACTCACGGCGACGTGGAGGTCCATTTCGAGTACGAGGCGTTCACCGTTCGAGTCGAGGGGTCGGGAACGGTGGAAGTACACGCGACGGGCCTGGGCGAGTAGTCAGCGCTCGGCCCGCGGGTCGTCGCTTCCGAACAGCACCGTCTCGTCTGGCGTCGTACTGGCCCCAGCGGGAAGTTTCACGCCCGCGTTCAGGCTCGTGTTGATGCCGGTCTTCGCGCCGTCACCGAGGACGACGCCGAACTTCCGTCGCCCAGTGGAGACCCGCTCGCCCTTCACGGGGAGTTCGACCGGCGCGTCGTCGTGACGGAGGTTCGCGACCGTCGTCCCCGCTCCGAGATTCACGTCCTCGCCGAGCACGCTGTCGCCGACGTACGAGAGGTGGCCGGCTGTCGCCCCGGACGAGAACACGCTGTTTTTCACTTCGACGCTGTGGCCGACCTTGGCGTCCCGTCCGACCAGCGTTGCGCCCCGGACGTAGGCGTTCGGCCCGACTGACGCGCCCTCGCGAACGAGCGCCGGCCCCTGAACGACGACGCCCGCGTCGACAGCGGCGCCGGCCTCCACGACGACGTCGCCGCGGATGTCGGCGTCCGGGTGGACGTCCCCGTCGACGCGCCGGTCGAGTTCGGCGAGTTTCCACTCGTTGGCTTCGAGGAGTTCCCAGGGCCGGCCGACGTCCAGCCACTTGTCGAAGCTGACCGGCGTGACGTCGACGGTCCGGCAGGCGCGTTCGAGGACGTCGGTGAGTTCGAGTTCGCCGCGCTCGCTCTCGTCGACGTCCAGCCAGTCGGTCGCCTCCCCGGGGAACGTGTACGCGCCGGCGTTCACGAGATTGCTGGACGGGTCCGGGGGTTTCTCCGTGACGCCCGTGACGTGGGTGCCCGCGTCGTCGGTGTGGAGCACGCCGTAGGAACTCGGGTCGTCGACGCGAACGGACCCGACCGCGGTCCCGTTCTCGTAGAGCGCGGTCAATCCCTGGACGTCGTAGAGGGCGTCCCCGTTCAGCACGGCGAATCGGCCGTCGTCGAGCGCCGGAACGGCCGTTCTGACGGCGTCGGCCGTTCCGCGTTGCTCGGGTTGCGTGACGCACGTCACGGGGACGCCAGCGAACTCGTCGCCGAAGTATTCGCGGACCGCGTCCTCGCCGTAGCCGACGACGACGACGAGTCGCGTCGCACCCGCAGCGACGGCTGCGTCCGCGGTGTGGGCCACCAGCGGTTTGTCCGCCACTGGCAGCATCGGTTTGGCTGTCGACGACGTGAGTGGTGCCATTCGCGTGCCCCGGCCGGCGGCGAGGAGGACCGTCTGCATACGCCACTATTCGGGAATCAACCCTATAACGCTTTTACCCGATTCGGGGGTTTCAGGCCTCAAAAGATGCGTTTTCTGATTCTACCTGTTGCTACTGCCGCGAGCGTTTGAACCGACGACGACGGCGGATCGGAGCCGTCCGCGTGGGCTATCCCGCACGTGGTCACGCTGGTGCACTCGTGCGCGCGAGTTCGGCCCCGGACCGGTCACGCGCTCGGTCCCTGGGCGTCGCCCGAACCACCCTCGTGGTGGGCTGAACTCGGTTGCTCGGGCACTACGAGCTGCTGGGGCTGGTTCGCGGCAGCGGCAGTCGCAGCGGCGCGCCACTGCCACGTCCCGCGGGTAGTGGTGTCGGTACGTAGGCCAGCAATACCTTCGTTAATTGTCTCCTACCCGACCCCGGGGCGGCAGCGAAGCCCGAACGTCGAGTGCGACAGTCGGAGACCGCGTCGGTGGAGGGCCGAACTCTGGTTCGACGGCCGCCTGAACCGCGAGCGGGACGACAGAAACGTGGGCGACCGCGGTGAACCGGTCAGACCATCGTTTCGAGGTCGCAGATGCTGTCTTCGTCGGCGACGATGAACGCGTCCTCGCGGAGCAGTTCCTCGTCGGACGGTAACACGAGCACGCGCGACTTACCGTTGGTTTCCGTCGGGATGACGTCGAGATCGATGAGTTTGTAGCCGAGGTCCCCTTCCGGGTCGGGGTCCTGATGGACTTCCCACCACCCCACTGGTGTTGCGCCCATCGGCATCACGCATTCCAGTCCAGGGCGACGTTGGCGTCGCCGTTGACTGTGATTTCCTCGACCTCCCCGCTGAACCGGAAGGCGTCGATGCCACCGCCGACGAGGCCAATGACTTTCCCGTCGCTGTCGAAGTCCTGGACCCTGTGCCAGTTCGTCCCGTTCTCGCTGCCCGCGCTGAGCACCTCGTCGCGCTCGACGTCGCCGGTGACGGTGAACGTGTACGTCGTCACGTCGTAGGCGTCGTTCCCGTCGACGGTCAGCAGGTGCGGCGTCTCCGTGGACGAGTCGGTGTCGCCCGAGGTGTCGTCGCTCGTGCCGTCGTCGGTCGATCCGCCGCTGGTCCCGTCGTCGGTGGAGCCGTCCGTTTCGCTGTCGTCGGTGGAGCCGTCCGTTTCGCTGTCGTCGGTGGAACCATCGGACGTACTGTCGTCGGTGGACCCGTCGGACGTACCGTCGTCAGACGTCGAATCACCTGTGCTTCCGTCGTCCGTGGACCCGTCCTCGGTGGCGGTGTTCTGCGCGTCCGCGATGTTCTCGGGGGCGACTGTCTCGTCGTTGAGGATGACGTCGAAGTCGTAGTCGTCGGGGTCCCAGGAGAACGACGTGACTGCGCCGGAGACGAGGTATGCGTCGCCGTAGCCGTCGTTCCCGGTGAAGCCCGTGACGGTGACCGTGCCGTCGCCGTTGTCGGTGACGCTGTCACCGTTCCCGGACGTGATCTTGTCGGACGTCTCGTACAGTTCGACGCTGCCGTCGACGTCGAACTCGTAGTTCAGTTCGCCGGACTGGCGCGCGACCACTTCGAGCACGTCGTCCTCCGTCTCGGTGTCACCGACCAGTTCGTCGAAGGAGGTCGTCGTCCCGTTGACTGACACGTCGACCGCAATGCCGTCGGGGACGCTGTAGCCGACGACGTCGCCCGTGAACCGATAGGAGTCGAGCTCGTCGGGGCTCAGCGAGATGCTGGTCGCCGTGGTCGTGCCGTCGTCGTTGGCGACGATGGTATCGGTGCCGGATTCGGCTTCCGCGGCGAACTCGACGTCGCCGGTGACGGTG
Organism: Halobacterium bonnevillei; assembly: GCF_009831555.1. Classification (GTDB taxonomy): domain Archaea; phylum Halobacteriota; class Halobacteria; order Halobacteriales; family Halobacteriaceae; genus Halobacterium; species Halobacterium bonnevillei. The sequence goes on from NZ_WUUU01000038.1 coordinate 12,379, forward strand.
AACGAGACGTCCGCGGGCGAGCTGTTGTCAGGGCTGCCGTGCAGGACGAGCGTGTTGTCGTCGGACGTGGTCGACGTCGAGGTGCTGCCGTCGAACGGGCCGACGCCGTCTCCGATGCCCTCGATTTCGTCCGCGACCGGGTTGCCGGTTACTTCCGAGGGCAGCGGGAAGTCGACACTCTCGTCCTCGGTGAACCCGGAGCCGCTGAAGTCGGGGTCGACTTCGCGGCTGCCGGAGCCGGCGACCGTACAGTTCTCGATGGTGACGTCCATCTCGCCGCCGGATTTGTCGCGCACCAGGTCGCCGTTGGAGTCGTTGTAGAACGCGCAATCCCGGATGGTGACCGTCGACCCCGCTGCGCCGTCGTGGAGTTCGATGAGGTCGGCGGTGCCGGAGACGTCGAGGTAGACGAACCAGCAGTTCTCGATCACAAGGTTCGCGGGTTTGCGGAGTCGGAGGCCGCGAGAGTTCGAGGAGTTCGTGTCGTCGTTCAGGATGTCCTCAGTGACGGCGATGAGCGTGTTGCGGACGTACGTCGTCTTCCCGCTGCTCGTGCCGTCGCGGTGGCCGACCCTGACGTTCGCGATGTTGTTGTTGACGGCGGCGCAGTTCTCCATCGTCACCGGGGGTTTGTCGACGTACGCGCCGTTGTTCACCATCCAGGCCCACGCGGAGTTCCGGATCGTGAGCCGGTCGTCGCCGCCGTCGGGCGTGTAGAACGCGCGGTCCTCGTCCTGCTGGCCGCCCTCCGGCCAGACGAAGCCGTCGACGGTCGCCCCGGGACGGAGGTTAATTCCTGCTTTCGCGTCCTTGTTCGAGCCACGCACGACGACGTTCTCCAGGCGGCCTGCGACGTTCCCGTCCATCGTGCCGGAGTCGAGGTTCCAGACGACGTCCCCGGGGTTGCCCTCGCCGATGAGCGCGTCACCGGACCCGACGTCCAGGCCAGAACCGCTCCAGGAGTACTCGCCCGTGGGAATCGTGACTTCGCCGTCGGGTTCGAGGTAGCTGTCGAGGCTCGCGGCCGCTGCGTTCCCGAGCAGGCTGGCGCCGCCGCCGAGCGTCGCCGCCGCACCGATGGCTTTCGCGAAACTCCGGCGAGTAACCGCGTGCTGGCTGGCTGACGAACCGGCTGCGTCTCCGGTATGGTCGTCCTTCGAGCCCGTAGGGTCCTCCTGTGAGGCGTCTGTACTGGTAGGCTCGTCCTGTGTGTCGTCGCGCTCGTTGTGGCGTTTCGCCATATCGCGGTAGTAAGCAATTACCTAAAAGTAGATTCTGACCAGTAGCGGCCCACACGACGGTAGGTAGGCGTTACTTGGAGAGTAATAGCGGCCACTTGCCAACCAATCACAGACCAACTGCAGCCACGCCGAGTAAGAACTGGTTACCAGCTCGGGCGGGTGCGCGCTCCGAGGCGGCCACCGAGTACGCGCTCCGTACCTCGTCAGTAGGACGAGCATACCGCCTGTGCTGTCAGACTCGGCGCACCGGAGTACGGACTCACCGAGTTCATAACAATAGCCGCAACCGAGAACACTCAACGCGTGACCGGACAAGCTTCGACCGGCCTCAAGACGCTCCTCGTCGGTCTCGACGGCGCGTGTCGGGAGGTCCTCGATCCGCTGCTGGCAGACGGCCGTCTCCCGGCGTTGGCCTCGATCTTCGAGGACGGCGTTGTCGCCCCCCTGGAGTCCCAGATTCCGCCGTGGACGCCGAGCGCGTGGCCCTCCATGTACACCGGCGTTAATCCGGGTAAGCACGGCGTATTCGACTTTCTGACCTTCCAGGGGTACGACTGGCGCGTCGTGGACCGCAGCCACGTCCGCGAGCACGCGCTCTGGGAACTACTCGACCGCCGCGGACTGACGAGCGTCGTCGTCAACGTTCCGGTCACCGCGCCCCCGCTCCCGTTCGACGGTGCGCTCCTCCCGGGGTACGTCGCGCCCGAGGACCCGACCGGCCACCCGGACGGCATCCTCGACCGCGTGCGAGACGAACTCGGAGAGTATCGCGTGTACGCGCCGGAGGACGTGACCGGCGACGAGCAAGTCGAGTGGTACCAGCGTCTCGTCAGGATGCGCGGCGAGGCCTTCAGGGTCCTCGCGGACGATTTCGAACCGGAGTTCGGGTTCCTCCAGTTCCAGCAGACGGACACCGTGTTCCACGAGCGGCCGCGGGACGACGCGGCGGCTCGCGCGGTCTACCAGACCGTCGACGACGAGCTCGCAAAGACGCTGGCGGCGTGTGACCCGGACACCGTTTTCGTGGTCAGCGACCACGGAATCGGTCCGCTTGAGGGCCGCGAGTTCCGGGTGAACGAGTACTTCCGCGACCGGGGCCTGCTCGAGACGACCCGCGGCGACGGCGGCATGCCGTCGTGGACGGCGTACAAGCGCGCCAGCGGTGAGGACGACGACACTCCGCTGTCGCAGCGAGTCGTCGCTGCCGCGGCGGCGCTCGGAATCACCAGCCGGCGAATCGGGACCGTCCTCGGCTCCCTTGGCCTCCGCGAGTTCGTCCTCGAGCACGTCTCCACGGACACCGTTCGTGCCGGGACGGAGCGCGTGGACTTCCCGTCGTCGACGGTGTACATGCGCTCGCGGACCGAACTCGGCGTCCGAATCAACAAGGCGGGCCGGGACCCCGACGGCGTGGTGTCGCCGTCGGAGTTCGCGTCGGTTCGCGCTGACGTCGTCAGCGCACTCCGCGAGGCGCGTACCCCCGACGGGTCCAGGGTCTTCGACGAGGTCGCACCCGCGGAGGAGTACTTCCACGGCCCGTACGTCGACGAAGCAGTCGACGTCGTCGCGGTCCCCGCCGACTTCCAGAACTTCCTGTCGGCGTCGCTGAACGGTGACGTGTTCGCCGATGCGCCGGAGCAGTGGAACCACAAACTGTACGGTGTGCTCGCGCTCGCGGGTGACGCCGTCGACGCCGACGCCGACCTCGCGCAGCCACACCTCTTCGACGTGGCCCCGTCCGTGCTCGCGACGCTGGACGTTCCGCCAAGCGACCGCATGGACGGCGAACAGCTCTCGCCAGTCGAATCAGTGTCCCCGGAACAGTACGCGTCGTTCACCGCATCGCTCGCCGCCGCCGAAGACGACGACGCCGTAACGCGGCGGCTCTCGAACCTCGGATACGTCGAAGACGATGACCGTTGACGTCCGCCCCCTCGAGGACCCGGACCGATGGGACGACCTCCTCGAGGCCACCGAGCAGCCGACGCCGTTCCACAGGGCCGGCACGCTGGACGTCCTGGCAGCGCACGTGGGCGCGGACTCCCACCGCCTCGTCGGCTACGTCGGCGAGGAACCAATCGGTCTGTTCCCCCTGTTCACCCTCTCGAGGGGGCCCGTGTCGGCGGTGTTCTCCCCGCCGCCGGACTTGAAAATCCCGTACCTCGGGCCGACACTGTTGAACCGGCACTCGTTGAAGCGGCGGCGCCGCGACAAGCGCCACAAGCGATTCGTGAACGCGTGCCTCGAGTGGGCCGAGGACGCGGAGAATCCGCAGTTCGTCCAGATCCGGACCGCGCCGGGCTACGACGACGTCCGGCCGTTCGTCTGGCAGGAGTATTCGGCGACACCCCGGTACACGTACGTCGTCGACCTCTCCCGTGACCTCGACGACCTGCTCGCGGCGTTCAGCAGCGACGCCCGACGGAACGTGTCCGGCGACTACGACACCGACTACGTCATCGAAGAGGGCGGCGTGGACGTCATCGAACAGGTCCTCTCGCAGTTACGGGAGCGACACGCCGAACAGGGAGCGGCGTTCCCGATCGACGCATCGTTCGTCACTGACCTCTACGAGACGCTCGAGGACGGCGTCGTTCGGCCCTACGTCTGTCGCGTCGACGGCGAGTTCGCGGGCGGGAACGTGAACGTGGAAGCCGACGGCGGGTCGTACCGCTGGCTGGGCGGCGCGAAGCCGGACGCCGACATCCCCGTCAACGACCTCCTCGACTGGCGGTACCTCAACGACGCGAGCCAGCGAGGGGTCGAGACCTACGACCTCGCGGGCGCGAACGACGAGCGAATCGCACGCTACAAGGCGAAGTTCGCGCCCGCACTCGTTCCGTACTATCGGCTCCGGGACGGGACGCGTCCGTTGACCACACTCCTGAAGCTGTACGACGCAGTCAGGTAGCGCGCGCGGTCACTCCCAGATCTCGACGATGCCGTCGTTGGTGACTCGTACGTTGACGCCTTCGTACGTGAACGAGACGTAGAGTCGTTCGGACGCGGCGCTCTCGAATAAGCTGTTGAGCGCGTCCCCGTCGATCGTCTCCTGGAGGGGGTCGAGGTCCGTGTGGGCGCGGTTGGTCACGTCGGCGACGAGCTGTACGATGGCCGTGCTCGGCGCTTCGGTTGTAGTCCAGTTCGTTCGGCGGGCGAGTGGCGCGGCGTCGACGCCGACAGACATTGTCGTCGCATTCGTATCAGATTTCATGTGTCGAACTCAGTCTGTTCAGCGTAGCGAGCGGCGCTTCATATAACTAGCGAATTCCCGGAGTAAGAGGCCTGAAATCCGATATTTTGGGTTGATGTGTTTCTACTAGCATCGTCCGACCACGTCGGTACTCGCTATATTGTGATATGTCTGATTATCGGGATCAGATACCGACACGTCTGTACGAGGTAGCGACCAGTTGGTCTCGTTCCGTACCACTTGCCGAACACACTCGGTTATAGTGGGGGTTTCCCAACAAGTACGGTTATTTACGGTTTTTGGCCGATTCGCTCGAGCCTACTGGCACTGTCACGCCCGCATTTCGTCGGTTCAGTGACGGGTCGGTGCCGCGCATCAGAACTCCGCTGCGCCGCTCAATCGGTGGAAATCGATGACTGACTGTACGCACGGCCTCACTTCGGTGAACGCCCGTGAATAGCCCTGACGGACGACGCTACCCGGGCGATCGCTGATGACTGACTCCGGCGCGATCCGGCCGGTCAGGGGGCTGCTCTTCACCGCCGTCACCGCTGGCTTCGCCGTCACCGCTGTCTTCGCCGTCACCGCCAACACGGTCCCGCACACCGACGACCCGCACGGAATCACGGTGATGTTCGTTCGCATGTGCGGCCCTCGACCGCCACCGGTCCTCGGCTGCCTCGACGGCGCCGCCGTCAGTCACGACGTCCCGGCGACCGCCGAGGGAGACGCGTTTCACGTGAACGGTCTCACAGCGTTCCAGCGCGCCGGTTTTGGAGTCAGACGCGCGGTGTCGGGCTACGACTCCGCTTCGGTCTCGAGCAGGTCCGTCGCGCCTGACGCCTCCAGGAGGCGCTCGACGGACTCCGGGCCGACGACGTCGACGCCGTGCGCGTCCGCGACGCCGAGCGCGTCCGGCGCGAACCCGACCAGCGAGACGGCAGTCACCCTGTCAGCGGGCTGGAAGCCGGCGACCACGCCGCGCATCGACGCGCCCGACACCAGTCCCTCGCTGGACGGGAACACGCGGAGCACCGTCCGGCGGCGCTCTCCGTTCGACGTCCGCGCGGCGTACGCAACGTCGTCGCGCGCGTCCGCAGACTGCACGGTCCACCCCGCTCGCCGCCACAGCTCGGTGACGAACTCGAACACGGCGTCGCCGTCGACCGCAGCCAGTCGACCAGGTGGGCGGTCGGCTCCCATCGCGTCTCCCGTCACTGGCTCCACGCCGTCGCGGCACGGTCGGACCAGTCCTCGTCCGCCGACGCCGCCCCGTCGTAGAGGTCTCGATTAGTCGCGCAGTCGATGCAGTTGTGGACGTCGTCCTGGTTGTCGCCGAACACTCTCGCGAACTGTTCCGTCACGTGGCTTTCACAGTTTCTGCATCGGGCCATCGTGTGCATGCACGCTCACGTCACCGGTTTGGTTATTTACCTCCTTATCCGCGCTTCGGCCCGCTTACTCTGTGTATAGCAGGATGCAACCTCGCTGTACCGTCCACTCATAGCAAACCGGGTCAGACCGGCGAAACACCGGGACTGCGGCGACGTTCCGGCCGACGTGATCGAGCTTACTGATGGTCCAAAAACCGGCAGCGCAGCGGCTCTCGGGCCGTTTAGGCAGTTGCTTACGGTAAGCCGAGCCCACCGTAGCGTAACGACTGTGTTACAATGCGACCGGCAGGTGTACCGTGGCTTCGTGGCGGGTAGCGACATCAGTCCGCCACGAACTACTCATGGCACGACCATTCAGATCCAGCGACGAAGGGAAAGGAGTCGTCTCCAGCGACGGCGACCGAATCGGGCGCATCGAGCGCGTCGAAGGGAACGAAGCACACGTCAAACCCGAGACGGGGCTCGCCGACAGCATCCGGAACCGACTCGGGATGGGCGACGACGACGAAGAGATGTACGTCCTGGACCACTCGGAGGTAGCGACCATCGGCGACGACGAGGTCCACCTCCAGCGGTAGGCCGGTCGCGCGCGCGAACCGCTAATCAGGTGGCTGCCAGCGAGTCCGCGAGCGCGTCGAGGTGACTGAAGCCGACCACCGCGACGACCACGGAGTCAGTACTGAGCGCGCGGAGCCGCGCCGCCATGTACCGCTCGCGGGCCGCGTCGAGCACCCTGCTGGCCGCCGGCACTTCGAACCGCCGGAGCAGCGACGTGCTCCGTCGGACGTGGGCGGTCTCGTGGCTCGCCACGCCGCCGGTGTCTCGGCGTCAGTCAGGTCGAACTCCTGGCTCGTGCCGGGAACGTCGCCGAGCCACGGGTCCGGAACGCCAGCGACACTGAGTCGGCCACGCACTGTCTCCACGCCGAGGCGACAGAACTCCCGGATCGTCCGGGCGACCGAACGCACCGAGAGGTCTCTGTCCGCCAGCTCCGCTGCCAGAACGCGGGTCGCACCGACGCTCGGCGCGTCGATGCCGACGACGTCCGCGTCCGGCGCGGCGGCGATGGCCGCCGCCATCTCCCCGCCGACCGAGTCGTCCGCGGCCGCGTGCGACTCGAACAGGCCGACCAGCGCGTTCGGGAGCTCGAGGGCGACTACGCCAGGCTCGACCGCGTCCGCGACTGACGTCGCGCGGAACACGCTCGACGGGTGGTCGTGGACCACGCCCACGACGATAACTGGGTAATCCCCGCCTGTATCGACGACGCGCACGAACCTCGGAGACAGGCGCGGGTCGTCGCCGGACAGCGATTCCACGTCGAAACGGTCACTTACCACGCCCGCACGCAACCCCGTTGACGACCACTCATACGTGGAGGGAGGGCCTCGGCCGACTTACGTTCAACGGGCCGTCTGGTCGTCGGGTATCTACGCATACGTATCCAGTAGCGACCAGCTAACTGGCTCCCGCAGCAGTCGCTGCCGGTATCCGTTCGATTGCAACGGCCCCCGAACCGCGCAGTGACTCGTCGCGGACCTGCATCGGTCAGCTTCGCCCCCGGGACCGCCCGTTATCGCGCTTCGAACGCCGCGTGCGGTCCGACAGAGAGTCCCTGATTCGCCGCTTCGATCGCACCCGCTCGGCCGTCGCGGCGATAGGCGGAGTACAACAAAGAGCACGCTTCCGGATTCTCAGGCAGTTGCATGAGCTACGAGGACTACCTGACTGACCGGGACGTCATTCTCACAGTCGCGCCGACTGGCGGCGTCCACGGCAAGGACGCCAACCCGAACCTCCCGGAGCAGCCGGACGAGATCGCCGAACAGGTCGCGGCCTGCGAGCGCCTCGGGGCCGCAATCGTCCACTTACACGGTCGCGACGAACACGGGGAGAACGACGCCGGCCGCCTCCAGGCAGTCAACGACGCCATCCGCGACCGATGCGACGACATCATCATCCAGAACACGACCGGCGGACAGAGCACGTTCGACGCACGCGTGCAGGGCATCCGGACGGATCCCGCTCCCGAGATGGCGAGCCTCGACATGGGGCCGTTCAACCGCGGGAAGCACATCATCACCGAACACAACCGCCACAACATCGACCGGCTCGCCGCGGAGATGCGCGAGAAGGACATCAAGCCCGAACTGGAGTGTTTCAACAACGGCCACCTGAACGAGGCCCGCCGGCTCGTGGAGCGCGGCGCCATCGAGGAACCGTACTACGTCAACCTCATCTTCGGGCACGGCACCTTCACCCCGCCGACGCCCGAGAACGTCCTGAACATGGTGGCGAACCTCCCCGAGAACACGGAATTCAACCTGCTGGCCGTCGGCCGCCACCAGCTACCGCTGACGACGTTGTCCGTCATCCTCGGTGGACACGTGCGCGTGGGCATGGAGGACAACCTCTACTATCGGCGCGGCGAGCCCGTCGAGGACAACGCCCAACTGGTCGAGCGCACGGCCCGCATCGTCGACCTGCTCGACTGCGACCTCGCGACGCCCGACGAGGCGCGGGAACGCCTCGGGATGAACTGACCCGCCCCTGCGTCCGAGCGCTCCGCCGTCGAACGTCCTGCTGTCGAGTCGCCTATAGTTTGCGTGTAACATAGTACACAGATATCCTCCCGAGGCGCATGTCCTGTCCGTACCTCGAGTACAAAGCGTCCGACGACGGTCACGACTTCGACCACGAACGGCCCTACTGCACGGCCTCGGGTCAGTTCGTGTCCCCGATGCGCGCGGACATCTGCAACGACCGCCACGACTTCCACCACGAGGTCGACTGCGAGATCTACCGCGAGGCAGCCGGCACCGACGCGCCCGCGCCGGAGCCGACGGACTGACCGATGGCCCGAGAACGCGACTCGTACTCGACGCGGTGGTACGAGCCCGGTGACCGGGGGGCAGTTCTGGACCTGTACGCAGACACTTTCGGCGGCGGCGGCGACGACTGGTTCGACTGGAAGTACGTCGACAACCCCCGGGCCGCGCACGTCCCGATTCTGGTCGCCGAACGCGACCGAGACGGCGCGTTCGCCGGCGCCCGCCCGCAGGTCCCGTTCCGCTTCCGCGTCGGCGGCGAGGACGTCCTCGGCCTCCGGTTCGGGGACACGATGGTCCACCCGGACCACCGTCGGCGCGGCGTGTTCACGCAGCTCGTCGAACGCGCGCTCGCGCACTACGCCGAGATGCCGACGGAGTTGTGCTTCAACGTCCCGAACGACGTCGCGCGGACGGGATTTCTGAAGGCGGGCGGCGAAGTTGTCGCCCACCTCCCGTCGTACTACCGGGTCCAACGCCCTGGCGCGCTTGCCGACGCCACGGCGAACGGCGGCTTCGCGGCCGCCACCAGTCGGCTCGGCGGGCCGGCCGTCGCGGGCTATCTCGGCGTCCGGGACCGCCTCGCGCCGACCCACGAGCAGTGGCCGTCCAGCGACA
>NZ_WUUU01000039.1 GCF_009831555.1 Halobacterium bonnevillei
GGGCGTACCGCGCAGGAGGGTGAACGCGAACATGGCGCCGACGCCGCCGAGACACCACGCCAGCACCCGGGGATAGAGGTCCGGGTCGAACTCCGAGTTCGGCAGCCAGTGGGTGAGATACCACAGGACGAGTCCCGGCAGGCTCAACAGCGCGAAGTCGACGACGCCGGCCGGGTGCGCGCCGCCGCTGGCGAGGTCGAACGCCGCGCGTCCGAGCGCGACTGCGATGAGAACCGCGCCGAGGACGGAGATCGACTGCAGCCAGCGGCTCATCTGTTCGGCCTGTACACGTACCGGTACATTACACTCCCGGATTTTCCCCCGCGGCCCCGTGGTATTGAGCCACAGCAGGCCGCTTTCGGCGATATTTGCGAGGCGTGTGCGGCCAGTGGGTGCCCCGGGGCGAGACACCAGTACCTCGGGCCGGGATGCCAGGATGCGCCGATCGACCACGAGTGAGCGACACGACCACCGCATCGGCCGCTGATCGGTCGGACACAGCAAACGTTGTCCGACAGGAGCGACGCGGTCCCGCACGGTGGGTTCGGTGCGCTCGTTAGGGAGCGCCGTCGACGAACGCGAAGTCCGGCACGTCCAGCGAGACGAACTCGGAGACGAACGACGACGCGGGGGACTCGTACACCTCGCGGGGCGTCCCGACCTGTTCGACCTGGCCGTCGTTCATCACCGCAATGCTGTCGCACATCTCCATCGCCTCGACCTGGTCGTGGGTGACGTAGAGCGCCGTCACGTCCAACTCCGAGAGCAGGTCGCCGACCTCCTCGCGGAGTCGCGTCTTGAGTTTCGCGTCCAGGCCGGTCATCGGCTCGTCCAGCAGCAGGATGTGCGGTTCGATGGCGAGCGCGCGGGCGAGCCCGACGCGTTGCCGCTGGCCACCGGACAGCGTCGCGGGGTCGCGGTCCGCGAGTTCGGGGATGCCGAGCATCGAGAGGAGGTCGGTCGCGCGCTCGCGGCGCTCGTCCCCGGAGACGCCCTGCATCTTCGGGCCGAACTCGACGTTCTGACGGACGGTCATGTTTTCGAAGAGGGCGTACGACTGGAAGACGAGGCCGACGTTCCGGGTCTCCGGCGGGCGGTGGGTGACGTCGTCGCCGTCGAACAGCACACGGCCGCTGGTCGGCGTCTCGAACCCGGCGAGCGTCCGCAGCGTGGTCGTCTTCCCACAGCCGGACGGCCCCACGACGCCGAGAATCTCGCCGTCGTCGATGTCGAGGCTGACGCCGTCGACGGCGGTGGTGTCTCCGAAGCGCTTCGTCACGTCGTCGATGGTGATTCTGGACATGGCTACCTCGTTGCGAACCCGCGGTTCCCGAGCAGCTGCAGCGCGAGCGTGACGCCCGCTATGAGCACGAAGAACACGGACACCGCGGCGGCGGTCGTTTCGAAGGAACTGTTCGAGATGTTCGCCTTCAGGAACAGCGCGAGCGGGCGGGCACCGCGCGAATACACCACGTAGGAGAAGTTGAACTCGGCGGCGGCGAGCGCCCAGCAGATGATCGCCCCGGAGACGATTCCGCGTTTGGCGTTCGGCACGACGACGACCAGGAACGTGCGGAGCCACGACGCCCCCAGCGAGCGAGCGCTCTCCTCGAGTTGCCGCAGCTCCATCGCCTCGAAACTCGACTGCACGGCGAGCACCATGAAGGGTGCTTTCAGCAGCGAGTAGCCGACGATGAGGCCGAAGTCGGTGCCCGAGAGTTCGGGGTAGGCGCGCAGGAACGCGATGCCGAGGATGATGCCGGGCGCAAGTGGCAGCACTGCGATGGCGTTCAGCCACTCGCGGCCACGGAAGTCGTAGCGTGCGACGGCGTACGCGATGGGGACGCCGACGACGAGATTGATGGCGACGCCGCCGAGTGCGAGGAAGACGCTCCGGAACAGCGGCGTCTTGCCGAACGCGGCGAACGGGTCCCGGGGGAGCGTCGCCAGCATCTCCCCGAGACGCAGCGAGTAGTCGGCGGCGTCCTGGTAGGCGGCGAACCCGAGCACGCGCTCCCAGTGCCGCACGGAAACGAAGCCGGACGGAAGGACGCCTGTCCAGTCGCGGGCGAACGACGCGACGAACGTCACGACGATCGGCGCGACCAGGAACAGCAGCGTGAGGACGAAGACGGCGAGGACGAGCGGGCGGCCGAACGCCGCCGACAGCGACTGCTGGCCGTCGGGGCGCGCGCTCACAGCCCCACCTCCGCGCTGGTGTACTTCAGCCCGAGCACCGTGAACGCGAGCACGAACACGAACCAGACGACGGCCATCGCGGCCGCGAGCTGGATCTGGAAGCCGTTGGACAGCACGTAGTCGATTTCGTACGTCCAGACCCGCATCGCCTGGAGCACGAGCACGGTGCCGAAGATGGCCAGCGCCGTGCGGAACGTCAGGATGAACGCGCCGATGAGCCCCGGTTTGATCTGGGGGAGGGTGACGTGGTAGAAGGTGCGGGCGGGCGACGCGCCCAGCGAACGGGCGGCCTCCTCGGCGCGCTCGTTCACTTCCGCGTAACTCCCCCGGAGCAACAGCAAGGCGCGGGGAATCATCGAGTAACAGTACGCGATGAACAGGCCCGCGACGCCCGTCGCGACCGCGAGGTCGATGGCACTCTCGCCCGCGAACCACGCGACCGCGTTCGTCAACAGGCCGGTGTTCCCGAGCAACACGATGATCATGAACGCTGCGACGATCCCGGGCAGGCTGACGGGGAACGACAGCAGCGTGACGAGCAGATCCTCGGCGGGGAGAGTGTACTTCTGAAGCGCGTGCGCGGTCGCGGTCGCGGCCAGGAGGCTCACGGCGGTGGTCGCGAGGCCGAACCAGAGCGTGTTCCAGGCGGCCCGGCGGAGATACTGGTTCGTCGCGAGGTCCACGTACGCGTCGACGGAGAACCCGGTCGAGACGAATCTGGCCTCGGAGACGCTGATCCGCGCCATCTCGGCGAGCGGGTAGATGCCGGCGACGGCCGCGAGGACGAGGAAGGGAGCGCAGAGCGCGAGGATGCGTCGGCGTTCTCGGTCCCGCTCCGTGCGGGGCGCGACGAGCGCTCGAACCGAGTCGGGAAGCCGGGCGCTGCGTGGCGCGGAGTCGGACAGATTCGGTGTCGAGGTCGGCGCGTCCTCTGCGTCCATCTCAGAGGCCGGCGGACCGCTCGATTTCCTCGATGATGGACTCCTGGTTGTCGACGAGCGTGCCGTAGTCCACCTGGAACTCCGCCTCGTCGTAGACGGCCTGGTCCGGGAACTCGTCGGGCATCTCGAGTTCCGGAGCGCGAATCGGGCGGACGTACGCGTCGAGGAACTGCTTCTGGCCCTCCTTCGAGAGCACGTAGTCCATGAACAGCTTGCAGGCCTCGGGGTTCGGCGCGTCTTCGAGCATGCCGAAGCCGTAGGGCTGATTGAACGCGCCCGCGTTCCCGTTCTCACCCTGCAGCAGCGCGACGCCGACCTTCTCCTCGTCGATGTCCTCGTTGTTGTACTTGAGGTTGAGCCCCGAGTAGTCGTACCGGATGAACGTCGCGTACTCGCCCTTCGTGAACTGCGCGAGGAAGTTGTCGGTGAACTCCGCTCCGCCGTCCTGGATTTCCTCGTAGTAGTCGATGACTGGTTGGAGGTCGTCGAGTGAACCGCCGCGAGCGTTGTTCACGGAGAGCGCGGTCGCGAGGCCGACGGCCGCAGTCGGCGTCTGGAGCGCGAGGTCGCTCGTAATATCCGGGTCCAGGAGGTCCTCCCAGGTCTCGGGAGCGTCGAGGCCGCGCTCCTCGTAGATGTCCGTCCGGTAGGTGACAGCGGTGGTCATCCGACGGGTGGCGGTCATGTGACCGTTGTCGGTCTTGAGTTGCTCCGGGACCTTGTCCCAGTTGGCGGGCTTGTAGTCTGTGGTGAAGCCCTCGTTCATTGCGATGATGCCGTACGTGTACCCGCCGTTGTACGCCGAGTGATTGGGGTTCTGCGCGTTCGACCGGATGTGCTGGAGGGCTTCGCCGGACGACCGGTCGTCGTCGTTGAGGGGGACGCCGTACGTCTCCTCGAACGACGACATGATGGCGGGCCAGTTCGACCACCCGGACTGGACCGCGTACACGTAGAGTTTCTCGGGGAAGCTGTCTGCGTCGACCGTCGTCTGGTAGTCGCCGTACCCGACGTCGTAGGTTTCGCCGCTTCCGGAGTCACCGGAGGCGTTCGAGGCGAGTCCGCTGCACCCAGCGAGACCGCTGGTGATCGCCGCTCCTGTGCCGGCGAGGAGGCGCCGTCGTGTTGTTTCGACCATCACGTGGAACGACCAAACGCCGAAATATCAACGTTACTAAGATTAGTATTGACGAATAAATTCGGGTGGGGACGGCCACGCACGGCTATGAAGACCTATACAGACGCCGCGGCGGCCGAGTTTGCGCGGGCCGCCCGGAGGCCGACAGCGGGGCTGCCCAGCGACCCGAGTACGCCCTCGAGAAGCGCGTCCCGGAAACCCGGGCGACGCCCGGCGACCCGTCGCCAGGGCCGGGAATCCGAACAGCACGTCGAGACCGCCGAGACAGCGCAGCGGTGGACTCGGGCCGCAGTCGGCGACGGGGATGCGTGGCGCAGTCAGCGGTTGCCACGAGACGAGGTACCAAGTACGTCGGGCGGGTTGGACACAGTATGAGCCGTTCAACCACGAGGGAGCGATACGACCTCCTCATCGACGGCGAGCACGTCGAGCCGTCGAGCGGCGAGTATCGCGAGACCGTCGACCCGGCGACAGGCGAGGCGTTCGCCGAGGTCGCGGTCGCAGACGCAGCGGACGTCGACAGCGCGGTGGCGGCGGCGTCATCCGCGTTCCCGGACTGGCGGGACACCGACCCCGTCGAGCGCGGCCGGACGCTGTACCGGGTCGCGGACCGCATCCGCGAGCACGTCGACGAGCTCGCCGACGTCGAGTCGCGCGACCAGGGGAAGCCGCGCTCGCAGGCGCGCTCGGACCTCACGAGCGCGGCCCGCTACTTCGAGTACTACGCGGGCGCGGCGGACAAACTCGAGGGGCGGTCCGTGCCCGTCGGCACCGGCCAGGTGGACTTCACCGTCCGGGAGCCCTACGGGGTGTCCGCCCAGATCATCCCCTGGAACTTCCCCGGGAACCTGTTCGCTCGCGGCGTCGCACCGGCGCTGGCGGCCGGGAACACGGCGGTCGTGAAGCCCGCGCCGACCACGCCCCTGTCGGCGTACCGCCTCGCGGAACTGTGCTTCGAGGCGGGGGTTCCGGAGTCTGCGGTCAACGTCGTCTCCGGCGGCGGTGAGACGGGCGCGGCGCTGACCGGCCACGCGGACGTGGACACGATAACGTTCACGGGGAGCGTGACGACGGGGCAGCAGGTGATGGAGGCGGCGGCCGGCAACATCACGCCCGTCACGCTCGAACTCGGCGGGAAGAACCCCGCAATCGTTTACCCGGACGCGGACGTCGAGGAGGCGGTGTCGTGGGTCGACCAGGGCATCTTCACGAACGCCGGCCAGGTGTGTTCGGCGGCCGACCGCGCAATCGTCCACGAGGACCACTACGAGGAGTTCCTCGAGCGCATCGTCGAGCGCGCGAACGCCTACGACCTCGGACCGGGCGCCGACGACCCGGACATGGGGCCGCTGAACAGCGAGCAGCACTTCGAGCGCGTGCGGGACTACGTCGAGGTCGGCGTCGAGGAGCGCGACGCTCGCGGCGGGCGGCGAGGCGCCCGACCGGGACGGCTACTTCTTCGAGCCGACGGTCCTCGCGGACGTCGACAACGGCATGCGGGTCGCCCAGGAGGAGATTTTCGGGCCCGTCCTCAGCGTCATCCCGTACGGCGACGACGAGGACCCGATCGAAATCGGCAACGACGTGGCCTACGGCCTCGTCGCGGGCGTGTTCACCAACGACGTGCGTCGCGCTCACCGCGCCGCGCAGCGGCTCGAAGCAGGGAACGTCTACGTCAACAAGTGGTTCGGGGACACGAACCAGACGCCGTTCGGCGGGTACAAGAAGTCCGGCATCGGCCGCGAGAAGGGCCTGGAGGCGCTGGACTCGTACCTGCAGTCGAAGAACGTCGCGGTCAACCTCGAGTCCGGTGAAGGCGACGACCTCCCGGGTGCCTGACGCCGCGTCGTACGGCCCCTAGAGCGACAGCCGGCTTCCGGGCCACCTGCGGCGGCGACCCCGATTCAGTCTCCGGACGTCCACGCTCCCCAATCCGCTCACCGTACTTTGACGCTGTCTCCCACACTTTTGGTCGCCGTCCACATCTAGTCCGCCATGACAGTACGAGACAAAGTGGTCGCCGTCACGGGGGCTGGCGCTGGAATGGGGCAGTCCACGGCTGAACTGTTCGCAGAACGCGGGGCGTCAGTGGTCGTCGTGGACCTGGACGAGGACGCGGCCGCGAATACTGCCGAGGGCATCGAGGCCGACGGGGGCGAAGCAATCGCCGTTCGCGCCGACGTCTCCGACGCCGAGGACGTCGAGGCGTTCGTCGAGCGGACCGTCGACGAGTTCGGGCGCATCGACGTCCTCCACAACAACGCCGGCATTCCCCAGGAGTCGACGCCGGTCGAGGACGTGACCGAGGAGACCTGGGACGCCATCCAGGACGTGAACTTGAAGAGCGCGTTCCTGGGCGCGAAGTACGCGGTGCCGCACATGCGCGAGCAGGGCGGCGGCGTCATCCTGAACACCGCGTCGACGGCCGGCATCCGGCCGCGAACCGGCCTGTCGGCGTACTGCGCGTCGAAGGGCGGGATGATCACCCTCACGAAGCAGCTCGCGTACGAACTCGCGGGCGACGGCGTGCGCGTCAACGCCATCTGTCCGGTCGCAACGGACACGAACATGCTCCCGGAGTTCGCGAGCGGCGAACTCACCGTCGAGGACATGGCGGAGACGATTCCGCTCGGCCGGCTCGCCGAACCCGACGACATCGCGCAGGCGGCGGCGTTCCTGGCGTCCGACGACGCAGACATGATCACCGGAACCGCGCTCGAAGTCGACGGCGGCCGGGACATCTGACCAGGGCGACGGCGACCCGGGCAACGGGAGTCGACGGTCGCTAATCGGGCAATCCCGTCACGCGCTGACCTGTCGGCCGACACCGAAGCGGAAATTGACTGAGGGCTGGCCGGCCGTGGCGATTATTACCGTTCGGCAAAATGCTTTTGCGCCCGCGACATGTGGTGCAATAGCATGACTATTGGACGGCGAACGTTCCTCACCCGGACAGGGGGACTGGTGACCGTAGGCGGCGTAGCTGGACTGGCAGGATGTACAGGAGACGGCGGGGACGACGAAGACGAAGAAACGACGACCGAAAGCGGCGGCGGCGCGACGACGACACAGGACGGTGGGAGCGGCGACTCGGAGGACCTCAAAATCGGCGTGCTGCTGCCGTTCTCCGGGGACTACGCGTGGGTCGGTGCGAACGTGCTCCCCGTCGTACAGATGATCGGCGAGGAGATCAACGAACAGGGCGGCATCGGCGGCCGGAACGTCTCCGTCGTGCAGGGCGACACCGAAGCGTCGCCCGACGCGTCCGTGTCGGCCACCAACCGCCTCGTCAACGTCGAGAACGTGGACGGCGTCATCGGCCCGACGAGCATCACGATGTCCGCGGTCATCGACACGCTCGTCGAGAACGAAGTCCCGGTCATCACGCCGACCGCGGGCACGACGTCGCTGGACACGCGCGGCGGCGACTACATCTTCCGGACGGTGTCCTCGGACTCCCTCGGGGGGCGCGCCATCGCGAAGGCCGCCCGCGAACAGCAGTACAACTCCATCCAGGACTACGAGCGGATGGCGCTGATGGTCGGGGACAAGGAGGTGTTCCAGTCGTTCAAGGAGCCCGTGCGGTCGTCCTTCGAGGAGTTCGGCGGCACCATCACGACGACGATGGACATCCGCACCGGGAAGGCCTCGTACACGTCGGAGGTCCAGTCGATGATGGACTCCGACCCGGAGATCTGCGTGCTCATCGCGTCCGTCGAGGATAGCGTCAAGATCACGGAAGCCGGCTTCCAGGCGGGCTACGAGGGCAACTGGTTCGCGACTCAGGACCAGACCAACCAGGACTTCCTCTCACAGAGCGAGAACCAGGTCACTGAGGACATGCTCGGCCTGAACGCGGCGACCTACCAGCCGGCCCAGGAGGCCGGCCGTCTCGAGAGCTTCTTCGACCGCATCACGGAGTACGCCGACTGGGACGAGGGCGGGAAAGTGTTCGCCACGAACACGTACGACGCGATGAACGTCATGGGCCTCGCGATGACCCAGGTCGCCGCGAGCGGCGACGACCTCACCGGACCGAACGTCGCAGACGCGATCCACACTGTCGCCAAGCCACCCGAACAGCAGGTGACCAGTTACACCGAGGGCGCGGAAGCGATCGCGGACGGCGCCGACGTCGACTACGAGGGGCTCGTCGGCCCGATCAACTTCGACGAGAACGGGGACATCGTCGCGCCGTTCTCCATCAAGAAAGCGGAGGGCGGCGAGTGGACGGAAGCCGGACGGCTGCCGCCAGAGGCACTCTAAGCGCACAGTCCCTCTAGCATGGTTTTCGACAATCTCCTACAGACTGTCGTATTCGGCCTCATCGAGGGCAGCGTCATCGCCGTCGGCGCCGTGGGCCTGACGCTGTCATACGGCGTGACGCGGTTCATCAACTTCGCGTACGGCGAGTTCCTCACGTACGGCGCGTACCTGACCGTGTTCCTCGCCGCCGGCGTGTTCGGAATGTCGCTGCCGCTGCCCGTAGCCGCCGTCGTCGCGCTCGTGCTCGTCGGCCTGCTCGGCGTGGCCGTGTCCCGGGTGTTCTTCGAGCCGATCTCGGACCGCGGCGCGCTCCCGCTGTTGATCACCTCGATCGGCGTCTCGTTCATCCTCCGGAACCTCCTGCAGGGCTGGGTCGGGGTGTCCGCGAAACAGCTCCCGATTCCGCTGCTTCGCCGCCAGGAGTACTTCGGCATCCGGCTCACGCACCTCGAACTCGGCGTCGTCGTCGCGGGCGTCGTGACGATGCTGCTCATCCACCTGCTGCTCCAGCGCACGATGCTCGGCAAGCGCATGCGCGCGACCAGCGGAAACCGGTCGCTGGCGGAGGTCGCGGGCATCGACACCACGGACGTCATCCGGCAGACGTGGTTCATCTCGGCGGCGGCTGGCGCGCTCTCCGGCGTGCTGTACGCGGTCCTGTTCGCGCCGTTCCGGCCGGGCGTCGGCTTCGAGTACCTCATCGTCATCTTCGCGGCGACGCTTCTGGGCGGCATCGGACGGCCCTACGGCGCGATGCTCGGCGCGTTCTTCATCGGGCTCGCGATGAACTTCGGGTCGACGTACCTGTCCGCGAACTACACGCGAGCGTACGCCTTCATCATCCTCGTGGGCGTGCTGTTGGTGCGACCGGAGGGCATCCGCGGGGGTGAGTTCTGATGGCGCTGCTGACGGGGTGGGCGTCGTTCCTGGTCGCCGTCGCAACCATCGGCTGCATCTACGGTCTGCTCACGCTCGGGCTGAACGTCCACTACGGCTACACGGGGCTGTTGAACTTCGGGCACGTCGCGTTCTTCGCGGCTGGGGCGTACGCGTCGGCCATCGTGACGATGCCGCCGCCGTCGACGGTGACGAACGCGAGCTACGAGCTCTGGCTCAACCTCCCGATGCCGCTCGGGTTCCCCGTGAGCCTCGCCGCCGCCGCGCTGGTCGGCGGCGTGCTGGCGTTCCTCATCGGGTTGACGAGCGTCAGGCTCGGCACCCACTACCTCGCCATCGCGACGTTCGCGCTCGCGGGCGTGTTCAGCGACGTGCTCGTCAACGAGGCGTGGCTGACCAACGGGTCGTTCGGCATGAACAGCGTCCCGAAACCCGGGCGGGCGGGGCTGACGGCCGACGAGTGGCAGCTGGCGTACCTCGCGTTCGCCGCGCTCAGCCTGCTCGTGACGTACCTCGTCCTCGAACGCCTCGTGAACGCGCCGTTCGGCAGGCTGCTGAAGGGCGTGCGGGAGAGCGAGGCCGCCGCGAAGACGCTCGGCAAGGACACCAACGCCGTGAAACTGAAGTCGTTCGTCATCGGCGGCATGATCGCAGGGTTCGCGGGCGGCGTCTACGCCCACTACCTCGGCAGCGTCGTGACCGCGCAGTTCGTCCCCCACGTGACGTTCACCGTGTACGCGGCGATGCTGCTCGGCGGCGCGGCCTCGAACACGGGCGCCGTCGTCGGCGCGTTCCTCGTGGTCGCCTTCGAGGAGTCCACGCGGTTCATCACGACGCTGTACAACTGGATCCAGTCGACGCTCCCGGACGCGCTCAGCGGCGTGCTGCCCGCGCTGTTCGGGCCGCTGCCGAACAACCCGTCGTTCATCCCGAGCATGCGGTTCGTCGTCATCGGCGTGCTGTTCGTGCTCGTCATCCGGTACCGACCGGAGGGCCTGTTCGGCGACCCCGCGGAAATCCAGGCGCTCGGGGAGGAGGAGGACTGACATGAGTTCGAACCAGTCACCTGCCGACGGCAACTCCGGCGACGCGGCTGCGTCGGCGGACCTCCTGGAAGTCGACGGCGTCGTGAAGCAGTTCGGCGGCCTGGTCGCCGTCGACGGCGTCTCGTTCGGCGTCGAGGAGGCGTCGATCACGGGCCTCATCGGCCCGAACGGCGCCGGGAAATCGACGCTGTTCAACTGCATCACCGGCGTCTACGACGTCGACGGCGGCGCGGTCCGCCTGGACGGCGAGGAGATCCAGGGGCTGTCGCCGACGAAGGTTGCGCGCCGCGGCGTCGGACGGACGTTCCAGACGCCGAAGACGTTCCGCGGGATGACCGTCCGCGAGAACATGGCGTTCGCCGCCAGACACCAGACCGGCGAGCGCGCGCTCGGCGCGCTCCTCCGGCCCGGAACCATCCGCGAGGAGGAGGCCGACGTCCAGGCGCGCGTCGACGACACCCTCGAGTTCCTCGAACTCGACCACCTCGCTGACGACTACGCCAGCGGCCTCTCGGGCGGCCAGCGGAAACTCCTCGAACTCGGCCGCGTGCTCATGCTCGACCCCGAGATCATCATGCTCGACGAACCAGTCGCGGGCGTCAATCCGTCGCTGACGGACGACCTGCTCGCGCGACTCCGAGAGTTGAACGACCGCGGGCGGACAATCCTGTTCATCGAACACGACATGGACGTCGTCATGGAGAACTGCGACCGCGTCGTCGTGATGCACAACGGCCAGACGCTCGCGTCCGGCCCGCCCGACATCGTGCAGGACGACGAGCGCGTCGTCGAAGCCTACCTCGGCGGGGTGGACCGATGAGCGACATCGCGTCCATCCGCCGGTACGACGACGCCCTGTTCTCGGCGCGCGACGTCGAGACCGGGTACGGCGACCTCCAGGTGCTGTACGGCGTCGACATCGACGTGCAGGACGACGAGGTCGTGCTGGTGTTCGGGCCGAACGGCGCCGGGAAGTCGACGCTGATGCGGGCGCTGTTCCGCCAGCTCCCGCTGTGGGCCGGCACCATCCGGATGGGGCAACAGGACTTCAGCGACCTCGACTCCAACGAGATGGTGCCCAACGGCGTGGCGTACGTCCCGCAGACGCAGAACGTCTTCCCGAACCTGACCGTCGCGGAGAACCTCGACATCGGGTCGATTCACGCCGACCGGCCGGCCGAGCGCCGCCAGGAGCTCTTCGAGCTGTTCCCGCGTCTTGCCGACCGCCAGGGCCAGGACGCCGCGACGCTGTCCGGCGGGGAGCGGCAGATGCTCGCGATGGCGCGCGCACTGATGCCCGACCCCGACCTGCTACTCATCGACGAGCCGTCGGCGGGCCTCGCGCCGAAACTCATCGAACGCGCGTTCGAGCACGTCGACAGCATCCGCGAATCCGGCACGGCCGTGCTGATGGTCGAGCAGAACGTCAAGGCCGCGCTCGAAGTGACCGACCGCGCGTACGCCCTCGACATGGGCGAGAACAAGTTCGAGGCGGACGCCGACACGATCCGCGACTCCGAGAAGGTGCGGGACCTCTACCTCGGGAAGTAGCGGATCCGCCACCGTCGCTCGCACGCTTCGGAAATCCCTTTAGCCGGCGCCGAGAACGGGTGGACATGTTCATCGCTTTCCGCCGGGAAGTCGAGGCGGCCCTCGAAGCCGCGCTCGACGACCTCGGCTACCCGACCGGGGACCTCGGCATCGAGGAACCGCCAGCGGACGTGCCCGCCGTGCTCGCGTCCAGCGTGGCGTTCCGACTCGCCAGCGACGCGCAGGCGCCGCCGCCGCAGGTCGCCGGCGAGATCGCGGACGCCATCGACCTCTCGGCGGCGGACCTCGTCGCCGACGTCTCGACGCAGGGCCCGTACGTGAACTTCACGCCGAGCGACGCGTACTTCCAGGGGACGCTCGAGGACGCGCAGGCGGACGAGTGGGGGCGGCTCCCGGACACCGGCGAGTCCGTGGTCGTCGAGCACACGAGCGCGAACCCGACCGGCCCGGTGCACGTCGGCCGCGCACGCAACCCGATTCTGGGGGACGCCCTCGCCCGCATTCTCGACTTCGCCGGGTACGACGTCACCAAAGAGTACTACGTCAACGACGCCGGCCGCCAGATGGCGGTGTTCACGTGGGCCTACGAGACGTTCGACGAGTCCGACCTGCCCGAGCCGGAGCGGGACAAGCCCGACTACGACTTCGTGCGGTACTACCGGAAGGGCAACGAGTTCCTCGAGGAGGGCGACCCGGCGGCCGTCGAGGAAGCCGAAGCCGAAATCGCGTCAATCATCGAGGGCCTCGACGAGGGCGACGAGGACACCCTCGAGCGCACCAGCGAGGTCGTCGACACCGTGCTCGGCGGCATGCAGGAGACGCTCGGCCGCCTGCCCGCGGAGTTCGACGAGTTCGTCAAGGAGACGCGGTTCCTCCGCGACGGCTCCACGCACGAGGTCGTCGACCGCCTCCAGGACTCCGAGTACGCGTTCAAGGAGGAGGGCGCGTGGCAACTCGACCTCGACGACTGGGACATCGAGCAGTCGTTCGTGTTCCTGCGCTCGGACGACACCACCCTCTACACCACCCGGGACCTCGCGCACCACGAGTGGAAGTTCGACAGCTTCGACTCCGCCATCACGGTGCTCGGCGAGGACCAGGAACTGCACGCGAACAAGCTCGAGGCCGCTCTGGACATCCTCGGCAACGACACGGACCAGCTCGAAGCGGTGTTCTACGCGTGGGTGAACCTCCCCGGCGGGGAGTCCATGAGCACCCGGCAGGGGACGGGCGTGGACATGGACGACCTGCTGGACGAGGCCGTCAATCGCGCCGAGGACGCCGTTCGCTCCCGCCTGGACGACCGCATCCGCGGGGACGACCTGACGGAGGCGGACGTCGAACGCATCGCCCGCCAGGTCGGCATCGGTGCGGTGCGCTACGACATCGTCTCCAAGCAGCCGACGAAAGCCATCACGTTCGACTGGGAGGACGCTCTGGACTTCGAGGGACAGAGCGCGCCGTACGTCCAGTACGCCCACGCTCGCGCCTGCGGCATCAGTGCGGAAGCCGGCGACCTCGAACCCAGCCTCGACGCCGCGCCCCTGGACACCCAGGCGGAACGCGACCTCCTGGAAGGCATCGCGCGCTTCCCCGCCGTCGTCGAGGCGGCCGCGGCGGACCGCGAACCCCACCAGGTCGCGACGTTCGCGCGCGAATTCGTGGACACGTTCAACGCGTTCTACCGCTCGTGTCCCGTCGTCTCCGACGACGTCGACGACGACACCGCCGCCGCCCGCCTCGCGCTCGTCGACGCCGCCCGCAACACGCTCGCGAACGCCCTCGGCGTGCTCGGCATCGAGTCGCCCGACTCGATGTAACAGCGGCGCCGCGCACAAGTCGAGAAAAGCCGCTCCCCGCCCGCAGAGTCCGCTACCAAAGCCGCTCCCCGCCCGCAGAGTCCGCTACCGCCCGCCCGTCGTCCAGTTCGGTCCCATCCGCGGAGCCGTCGCTCGCCGGTCTCAGAGGCCGCCGACGAACGACACGGTGCCGTACACGATGAGCAGCGCCAGCACGATGTACAACAGCAGCCAGCCGGTGGAGACGGAGTTCTCGTTTGCCATGTTCGTGACTCCGAGCGCGTGATTGCTTAATCCTTCCCGTTTTCGAGAGCGACGGGCGCGCCAACAGTATCGCAGCGGCGTCGGTCAGCCCAGTCGCCCGCCAGTCAGCCGGGAGAGCAGCGACCGCTGCTCGGGTTCCTCGTCGTCCATCGCCTCGGAGAACGCCCCGGCAGCGCCTGCAGCGGCGGGCGCGTCCTCCTCGTCGTCCCGGAACGACAGCGGCGGCGACTCGTCGAGCAGTTCGTAGCCGAGTTCGCGGTAGCACTGCGCCGCCGGATTCTCGGGCGCGTGAACGATGAGTGGCTCGCCAGCGTCCTCGCTGTCGGCGACGGCGCCGTCTTCGGGAATCGCTCCGAGCACTGGAACGCCGAGGTCCTCGACGGCGTCCGGCGTGTCGACGTCCCGGCCGCCGACGCGCGTCAGAATCACGCCCTCGACGTCGCCGCCGACGCGGCGGGCGAGTTCCAGCGTCTTCTCGGTGTTCTCCAGCGCTGCGACCTGCGGCGTCGACACCAGGAGTACGTCGTCGGCAAGGCCCAGGGGGACGGTCGTGTCGTGGCTGAGGCCGCCGCCCGTGTCCACGATGGTGACCTCGTACTCCGCGCGCAAGTCCTCGGCGACGTCGCGGAGCTTCGAGGGGTCCGCGCGCCCGAAGTCCTCGATGTCCGTCCCGCCGACGATGACGTCGAACTCCCCGGGGGCGTCAGCGACCGCGTCGAGCGTGTCCGCCTCGCCGGCGAGCACGTCGTGCAGGGTCGCGTCCGCCGCGTCGACGTCCTCAGAACGCTTCGCGTTCTGATGGGCTGCGGAGGACGTCGCTGACGACCTCCGAACGTCGAGGACGGCGCCGACGTTCGCCATCCCGAGGTCGTAGTCAACGAGCACTACCGACCGGTCGGCTTCCGCCATGGCCGCAGCCAGGTTCACGGCCGTCGTCGTCTTTCCGACGCCGCCCTTGCCGCTGGCGACGGCGAACACGCGCCCAGTCATGGTACCGCGTACGTAGAGTGGGACTTAAAGCGTTGGGCGGGAATCAGTCAGCCGTACTCCCCACCGACGCGGTTTCAACTCGCCGACACCATCCAGTCGCTGCACTGTTACACGGCGGCGACCGAGCAGGTCAAAGCTTACTTACACGCTGGCCGGCTATCTCGGAGTAATGAGCGAGCAGGAGGGCGCACCGTCCGAGGACCGCCGCAAGTACGAGTTCCAGAAGGTCATCGAGGACCTCAAGGAGTACACCGGCAGCGGCACGCAACTGGTCACTATCTACATCCCCCCGGACAAGCAGATCTCGGACGTCGTCGCCCACGTCACGCAGGAGCACTCCGAAGCCTCCAACATCAAGTCCAAGCAGACGCGGACGAACGTCCAGGACGCCCTGAAGTCCATCAAGGACCGCCTCCGCTACTACGACACGTTCCCGCCGGACAACGGCCTCGTCGTCTTCTCGGGCGCCGTCGACAGCGGCGGCGGCCGCACTGACATGGTGACCGAGGTCCTGGAGTCGCCGCCACAGCCCATCGAGTCGTTCCGCTACCACTGCGACGCCGCGTTCCTCACCGAACCCCTCGAGGAGATGCTCGGCGACAAGGGCCTCTACGGCCTCATCGTCCTCGACCGCCGCGAAGCCAACGTCGGCTGGCTCAAGGGCAAACGCATCGAGGCCGTCAAGTCAGCGAGCAGCCTCGTCCCCGGCAAACAGCGCAAAGGGGGCCAGTCCGCACAGCGGTTCGCCCGCCTCCGCCTCGAAGCCATCGACAACTTCTACCAGGAGGTCGCGGAGATGGCAAACGACCTCTTCGTCGCGAAACGCCACGAACTCGACGGCATCCTCGTCGGCGGCCCCTCCCCGACCAAGGACGAGTTCCTCGACGGCGACTACCTCCACCACGAACTCCAGGACTCCGTTCTCGGGAAGTTCGACGTCTCCTACACCGACGAGTCCGGCCTGAAGGAGCTCGTCGACCGCGCACAGGACGCGCTCGCGGAAGCCGACCTGATGGACGACAAAGCGGACATGGAGGAGTTCTTCCAGGAGCTCAACGGCGGCGACCTCGCCACCTACGGCTTCGAACCCACGCGGCGCAACCTCATCATGGGTTCCGTCGAAACCCTCCTCATCTCCGAGGACCTCCGCAAGGACGTCGTCACCTACGAGTGCCCGAACGACCACGAGGAACGCGAACTCGTCGCCCAGCGCTCGGACACCCCCGAACACGAGTGCTCGGAGTGCGGCGAACCCGCCGAGGCCGCCCAGCGCGACGACGCCATCGACCATCTCATGGAGATCGCCGACCAGCGCGGCACCGACACCCACTTCATCTCCACCGACTTCGAGAAGGGCGAACAACTCCTCACCGCGTTCGGCGGCATCGCGGGCCTTCTGCGGTACGGCACGGGCGTCTAATACGCACTGTTTGCTGCGGTCGGCGCGGCTTCGCCGCGCCTCCCTGGCAAAAACGTGCGGAAAAAGCACTCCTCACCCCCCTCCGGGGGTTCGTCGGCCTCCACTCGTTCGCTTCGCTCACTCGCGGAGTGAACCGGCGACCTGCCGGGTCCTTCGGACCGCTCGGTCGCCGGATGCTCGTCTCGAGAATATCAGTTCGGGTCGTCTTCGGTATCCCCATCCTCGCTATCGGGTTCTTCCGTTTCGCTGCCGTCACCTGAGATACCGTCAGCACGCTCCTTGCTCCCGCTCTCCTCGCCCGCACTCTCCGTCTGGCCCTGCGAGACGCCGAGGAGGCGTTCGGCGAGGCCGCCGAGCGCTTTGAGGGTCGTGCTCACGTAGATGCCGGCGAGGAACGCCACGCCCGCGACGAGACGATCGGTCTGGGTTGCGCCGTTGCTGCCCGACGTGTCCGCCGCCAGCACGGTCAGATCCCCGTCGATACCCGGGAACGCGAGCGCGAGCAGGTAGACGCCGGCCGCCAGCGGTAACACCGCGACGGTCCGACTCAGGATCTTGAGCCGGTACTGGTCGTCGTCCTCGAACTGTTGGGCGAAGCTCGTGAACACGTACACGGTCGCCCCGAGGAACCCGAACAAGTAGATTGCGGGCGGCACGCGCATCGACAGATTCGTCGCCTCCATCGACAGCGCGACGCCCACCAGCGTCGCGACGAGGATTCCCCAGTAGAACAGCCGCCCCCACCGGGTACCGTACCAGCCCGTCCCACCCCCGTACTCTTCTGACATGCGTACTACACGAGAGTCGAGCACCTAAAATTCGACCCCTGGGCCGTAGTAATCAGCGGCAGTTCGCCGTCAGACGTCTCACCGGAGGATAACACCAGAACGAAGAACCGGCGAAAAACGACGGATGGCCGACTACGCCAGCGGCGTCCGCTCCACGACCTGCCCGTCGTACGTCGGGTACTGCTCGACGATCTCGCCGTCGTCGACGTCGCCGTCCTCGACCATCTCCTCGAGCAGCCACCACGCCACCTCGACGTGGTTGGATTTCACCGTGTAGAACTCGTCGGGGACGCCGAGTTCGCGGATGCGCTCCGGGCTGACCGTCGTCTTCCCGTAGACGAGCGTGCCGTCGTCGGTGACGTCGTCGAACTCCCGGCGGACGTTCCGGGCCATCCGCTTCAGGCGCGAGCGGTGCTGGGCGGCGTCCTTGAACACGCTCGTGCAGAAGTAGACCTTCTCGTGGTCGGCCATCGTCTCCAGAATCGCCTCCTTGGACCCGTCCACTGCGCTCATGTGGTCCTCCTGGAGTTCGTAGCCCTCCTGTTGCATGCGCTCGTAGTTCCCGTCGCTCATCTCGAACTCGTTGATGTTACAGAAGTCCGCGGCGCCCTCGTCGAGGAACTCCAGGAACTCCGCCTCGGCGCGGATGCCCGGAATCTCGAAGGCGGGCGTCAGGCCCTCCTCGCGCGCGACGTACAAGATCTCCTCCCACTCGGTGCCGTGGAGGTCTCCCCACTGCTCGTACGGCGGGTGGAACCGGATCTCGTCGAGGCCCGCCTCGCTGAGGCGGCGCATGTTCTCGCGGCCGCCCGTGATGCCCGTGTAGAGGTGCGTGTGGTGGTCCTCGCCGAACTCGTCCTTGAGCAGGCGGAGGTACCGGCACGTCCGGTCCATGACCTCCTGGGGTTCGCCGCCCGTGATGGAGGTGCCCAGCGCGTCCATCAGCTTCGCTTCCTCGACGACGTCCTCGTCGGTCTCGACGGGGCGCTCGTTGGCGTACACCTGGTGGACGTTCTTCCGGTTGTCGCCGAGCGGGCAGTAGAAGCAGTCGCGCTGGTCGCAGTAGCCGTAGACGAAGAGGACCATCTTGCCCCCTTCCGCGCACTGCTCGCAGCCCTTGGAAATCATTCGTTCGAACACGTCTACTCCCCCGAGACCCAAAAAGCGTGCGAAGTGGGTTCAGGGGCGTCTCGGACGGGGACGTGGCCGGGGACGCGGCCGCGACCGGTCCCGTCTCGTCGCCGCGGTCAGTCAAGCGGTCGCCACCCAGCGCTCCCGAAAACAGTTATACCGCCCTCCCCTATCATCCAGCGAATGCTGCTCGTGCTGTGCGTGGACCTCGACGACGACCTCGGCCGGAAGACCGGGGTGCCGACGCCGGTCGTCGGCCGCAACGAGGTCGAACACGCCGCGGTGTCGCTGGCGGAAGCCGACCCCGAGGACAGCGACGTGAACGTCCTCTTCGAGGGCGTCCACCTCCACGACCAGTACAGCACCGAGGAGAACGTCGAGGTCGCGGCCGTCACGGGCGTCGAGCGGGGCGACGTCGCCGCCAACCGGAAGGTCGGCCGCGAGGTCGACGAGGTGCTGGCGTCCATCCGCAGCGACGAACCCGTGCGGGCGGTCGTCGTCACGGACGGCGCACAGGACGAGTCCGTCGTCCCCGTCATCCGTTCGCGGGTCCCCATCGACGCGGTCAAGCGCGTCGTCGTGCGGCAGGCCCAGGACCTCGAGTCGATGTACTACACGCTCAAGCAGGTGATGAACGACCCCGAGACCAGGGGGACGATTCTGGTACCGCTCGGGATTCTCCTCCTCATCTACCCGCTGGCGGTGCTGGCGGACGTCCTCGGGTTGCCGGGCGCGGTGCTGGGCGTATCCTCCGCAGCGGTCGGACTGTACGCGCTGTTCCGCGGCCTCGGCCTCGAATCGACGGTCGACGAAACCGTCGAGCGCGTGCGGTCGGGGCTGTACACGGGCCGGGTGACCCTCATCACGTACGTCGTCGCCGCCGCCCTCCTCGTCATCGGCGGCGTCGAGGGCATGAACGAACTCGCGACGGTGCGCGCGGACACCGGCGGGTCGCTGGCGCCGTCGACCATCGTCGCGGCGTTGACGTTCGGAGCCGTGCGGTGGTTCGCGGCCGCCGGCCTCACCACGAGTCTCGGTCAGGTCACCGACGAGTACCTCGCCGACCGGTTCCGGTGGCGGTACTTGAACGCGCCGTTCTACGTGCTCTCCATCGCCGCCGTCCTGCACATGCTGTCGGCGTTCTTCCTCGGGTACGTCACGCTCACCGAACTCGCCGCGGTGTTGACGGCGGGCACGCTCGTGAGCGTGCTGTCGACGCTGACGTTCGCCGTCGTGGAGTCCTGGCGCGGCGAACCGGACGCCGAAACCGACGCTGACGCCGACACCGAGGCGGACGCCGCGTAGAACGAGGCGCGGGCGACGCCGTCAGGCTTCCCGGGAGACGACGAACTCCGCGAGGTACTCGAGGTAGTCGTAGGCTTCGCCGGCGGGCAGGTCGAGGCTGACCAGGGCGTCCATCGCGCGCTCGCTCTCGCGTTCCGCGAGCGCGTTCAATTCCTCCGGCGAGCGGTCCGTCACGCGGACGATGCTCGGGCGGTCGAGGTCCTCGTCGATGCCCGCTGGCTTCCCGAGGTCCTCGCTGGCAGCGGTGGCGTCGAGCACGTCGTCGCGGATCTGGAACGCGACGCCGACGCGTTCGGCGTACTCGCCGAGCGCCTCGACCGACCGGCCGTCCGCGTCCGCGGCGACGGCGCCGAGTTCGGCTGCGGCGCGGAACAGCGCGCCCGTCTTCCGGCGTGCGAGCTCCATGTACTCGGCTTCCGTCTCCGGACGGTCGACGAGTTCGATGGCTTCGCCTTCGCCGAGTTCCACGAGCGCGTCGGTCACGCACTCCATCGCGCGCGGGTCCCGGGAGAACAGCGCGAACGCCTCCCCGAGCAGGCCGTTCGACGCGACGAGCGCGGGGCCGTGGTCGAATTCGGCCCACGCGCTCGCCTTCCCGCGGCGGACCGCGGACTGGTCGATGATGTCGTCGACGACGAGCGATGCGTTGTGCACGAGTTCGACGCCGACGGCGAAGTCCATCGCAGCGTCCCCGTCCCCGCCTGCGGCCTCGCAGACGAGCACCGTGAGCGTCGGCCGGACGCGCTTCCCGCCGGCGAGCACGACGTGTTCGAGTTCGTCGCTGAGTTCCGACGGCTCGACGGCGCCCACCGTCTCTTCGAGCCGCCGCTCGATGGCGGCGCGACGCGCCTCCACGTACTCCATTACCCGCAACTCAGGGACTCGCGCTGAAATACGTGACGGGACGACCGTTCTGTCGATCCCATAGAACAGGAGGACCGCTGGGGAGAACACCCAGTAGAAGTTGAGGAAGCGCTAATAGAACAACTGAGCGCGGACATATCGAGTGTGTCTACTGGGGATGACAACCT
>NZ_WUUU01000040.1 GCF_009831555.1 Halobacterium bonnevillei
CACTCCGCGAGGAGGTGGCCGCGTTCGAAGTGGACGCCGACGGCGACGCGCTGGACGCAGACGCGCCGGACGCCGACGAACAGGCGAGCCAGCGGCCGACGCGCGCGGACGGCTTCGAGTGGCCGAACGCGGACTGAGTCAAAAACGGACCACGGCCAAACCACGGCGAGCGGTCGTGAAACTGCGATGTCTCCGCGCACTCAGTCGTTCGGCATCGGCTCTGGTTCGGCGGGCAGCGACCGGCTGCGCACCAGGACGAACACGCCCGCAGCGCCGACGATGAACGCGCCCGCGGTCGCGAATGCGACCTCGGGCCCGGCGAGGTCCTTGATCGCGCCGACGACGACGGGGCCGGCGATCTGGCCGACCTTCCACGAGATGGAGCGCAGGCTCATGCTGGACGCCACGGAGTCGAGGTGTTCGCCCTCCTGCACGAACAGCGACATGCTCGCCGGCAGGCGAATGGAGTCGGCAACCCCGAGCACGAGGTACGCGACGAACAGCGTCGCCACTGGCCCGGTGAGCGTGTACGACCAGCCGAGCGCGGCGAGCGTGACTGGCGCAAGTGCCTCCTGGGCGAACGCCGCGAGCGGGACGATGCCGACGCCGACGGCGTAGAGGAGCGCACCGGCGAGCACAAACCGGTGCTCGCCGCCGAAGCGGTCCGTGAGGTCGCCCATGTAGCCCTGGAGGCCGGCCTTCGCGAGTTTGCCGCCGGCGAGGATGCCGCCGATTGCCAGCGGGTCGACGCCGAAGGTCGTCCGCGCGTAGATGGGGAGGAAGATGATGATGGACATCTTCCCGATGCTGAACGCGACGCGGAACGCCACCAGCGACTGCACCATCGGACGGTCCAGCAACCCCCGGAGCGTTTCCAGGCCCGTGCGCTCCTCGGGGTCGGCCTGCCCCCCTGGATTGTCGCGGAGCGCCACCCAGACGAGGAGTGTCGCGCCGAGGGTGATTGCCGAGAGGAAGACGTACGTGAGCGTGAAGTCGTACGTGTGCAGGAGGTAGCCGCCGACCAGGTCGCCGAACACGGAGGACAGCGCCGCGACCTGGTTGTACACGCCGAGCCAGCGACCGCGGGCGCCGCTGGTCGCGATCTCGCCGACGACCGTCGCGCCGGTGATCCAGAGGATGCTCGCGCCGACGCCCTGCACGACGCGCACGAGGATGACCTCGATGGGGTTCGAGACGAAGATGAACCCGACGAAGACCGCGACGTTCACGAGGAAGCCAGCGAGCAGCCAGCGTTTCGCGTTCCCCGTGTCGACGGCGCGCCCGAGCGGCAACACGATGAGAAACTGGATGACGGCGAACGACGTGCCCCAGAGGCCTTCGACGACGCCGGTGGTGCCGAAGACGTCGGCGTACAGCGCGAGCGCGATGAGAATCGTCGAGTACGCCTGCGAGCGGGCGAACGCAGTCCCGGACAGTGCGACGAACTCCGCGTTCCGGAACAGGGACAGTGGACTGCCGTCGTCGGACACTGTTACGAACCGAAATACTGCCGGGTGGGTCTTGAAAAACCCGTCTCACAACGGGCTTGCCGCAAGCCCGCGCCCCGTCCGCGGAGTGATACCACGGAACAGCGACGGGATACCCGGTTCCCGTAGGCTTTAGTTCGGCGACAGGGGTTGCCACGTATGGACGACCGAATTCGGCGTCACGCCGAAGTGCTCGTCGACCAGTGCGCCGAAGTCCAGCCGGGAGACATGGTGCGGGTTGTCGCGCCGCCCGTCGCCGAGGACCTCGTCGTCGCAGTCTACGAGCGACTCGGCGAAATCGGCGCACGTCCCACGCTCTCGTGGCGTGGCTCCCGAGCCCAGCGTGCGTACAAGCTCGCGCTCGATCCCGAGGACGCGTCGACCGCCGAACACACCCTTGCGGCAATCAAGGAGACCGACGCCTACATCGGCATCAACGGAGCGCGGAACGTCGCGGAGTCCAGCGACGTGTCGGCCGACGTGATGACGGCGCTCCGCCGCGCGAACAAGGAACTCCAGGACGAGTTCCGCGAGACGCGGTGGGTCGGAACCCAGTACCCCGCGCCCGGCAACGCCCAGAAGGCGGGAATGAGCACGGAGGCCTACGAGGACTTCGTCTACCGCGCGGTCGACCGCGACTGGGACGAGCAGCGCGCGTTCCAGTCCCAGATGGTCGAGATTCTGGACGACGCCAGCGAGGTCCGCATCGTCTCCGGCGACGACACGGACCTCACGATGTCCGTCGAGGGCATGATCGCCGAGAACGACGCCGACGACAACAACATGCCCGGCGGCGAAGCGTTCACGGCGCCGGTACCTGATAGCGTCGAGGGCACGATTCACTTCGACCAGCCGCGGATGTGGCGCGGCGAGGAGATCCTGGACGCCCGCCTCACCTTCGAGGACGGCGACGTCGTGGAGTACAGCGCCAGCCAGAACGAGGACGCACTCGAGGAGATTCTGGAGACGGACGACGGCGCGCGCCGCATCGGCGAACTCGGCATCGGCATGAACCGCGGCATCGACCAGTTCACGTACAACATGCTCTTCGACGAGAAGATGGGCGACAGCATCCACCTCGCGCTCGGCCGCGCCTACGACGAGAACGTCCCAGAGGACCGCGAGCCCAACGACTCCGCCATCCACGTCGACCTCATCACGGACATGAGCGAGGACTCGTTCATCGAAGTCGACGGCGAAGTCGTCCAGCGCAACGGCACCTTCACATTCGAAGACGGGTTCGAGGCAGAATCGTAACAGCCCAGACAGCCGACAGCGAGCATCCGCGGGCCGAGCAGTCCGAAGGACCCGAGGCCCGCGGTTCACCGCGCCAGAGGCGCGGGCGCCGAGGACCCCCGTAGTGGGGTCCGACGGCGCTTTTCCCCAATTATTTGCCCAATGGGGCGCGCGCACATCGCGCACCCCCGCAGCCCAAAAAGTGGGTGCTCAGAGCTCGATCCGTTCGACGAGTTGTTCGCTGTCGCCGGCGGTGTTGATGGCGACGATGCGGACGTCGTCTTCGAGGCCGGATTTGTGGAGTTTCTGCTTGAGGAGGTTGTCGACCTGGTAGACGCCGGCGGCGTTGCGCATCTGGATTTCGACGAGGACGGGGCGGTCGTCGCCTTCCTGGAGGGTGACGGTGTCGATGGCCTGGCTGGAGATGGTGTTGATGCCGCGGCCGCCGCGTTCGTAGGGGAGTCGGGAGCGGCCGCGTTCCATGTCGAGGCCGTCGGCGACGCGGATGACGCCGGCTTCCATGGTGAGGGGGTCCTCCTCGGTGTGGTGGCACAGAATCGCGTGCAGGACTTCGGCTTTCACGCGCACCGCGTTTGGGATGTCGTAGAACTCGGGGAGGATGCGGTCGAGGACGTCGGCGGCGAGCGGAATCGAGTAGTAGGCGTGGCTGTCCCGGTGGACGACGTGCCCGATGTCGTGGATGGTCGCGGCGAGCGCGATGATGACGGCTTCGTCGGCTTCGTCGAGGCCCTGGTCGGTTGCGCCGTTGAATTCGACGCCGCCGCGTTTGAGGAGCTCGTAGAGGCTGAGCGCGCGGTTCCGGACGATTTCGATGTGTTTCGCGCCGTGGTCGTTGTATCCCTTTCGCTTGACGGGGTTGACGTTCTGCGCGTCGAGGTACGCGGCGATTTCGGGGTCGTCGTCGACGAACTCCAACACCTGGTTCAGTCGCTGGTCCGGGAACGAGTGGTCCTCCGTCGGGTCGTATTCGAAACTGGAGTCCGACCGTGTGGCGTCGCTCATGGGCTGGCGTTCGCGCGCCGACGTGAAAAGCCGTGTGTCAGGCCGATTCGGCGCTCCGACGAGTCCCCACGGATGCGAACCCCGACTTTCGGCCACCAGTCTGTCCGAAGCATCGAGCGGCCCGGAAAACGCGAATAGCGGCGTCTCAACCCGTCGAAACGTGGTTACCACGGACCCGGAGGGAGCATAAAGCCTATAATCGAGACAGGGCTATCATCGGATAGCGATGTTCACCAGTACCCCACTGTTCGTCGGCGGACTCCCGGGTGGCATGGAGTGGGCGGTCATCCTGCTCATCGCCGTCCTGCTGTTCGGCGCGAACAAGATACCGAAGCTCGCACGGTCCAGCGGACAGGCGATCGGCGAATTCCAGAAAGGCCGCGAAGAAGTCGAATCCGAACTCGAGGAGATGCGCGACGGCGCGGACCCGACGGTGGATGCCGACGAGGACACCACGCTGGAGTCCAGCGCGGACACCACCGAGACAGCCAGCGCGGACACCACCGAGGACACGAGCACGGACACCGAGTCGGCGTCCGGCAGCTAACGCAACGGTTTTTCTCTGCCGCGTCCTCACTGGAAACGAGGGCGTGTGGCCAAGCGGACACGGCGAGAGGTTCCTAACCTCTAGATCGCGGGTTCGAGTCCCGTCACGCCCGCTTCTTCGCTTCGCTCAGTCGCGGGCGTGACGACGTTCGCGAACGCGGAGAGCGAGCGCATCAGTCTTCCCCCGGTTCGCTCCGGGGCTGCTCCGTCGGGCGTGCATCGACAATCGATTCGGGTCGGTCTATCGAGGTCACGCAGTTCGTTCGGTTTTCCGAGCGGCCAGCGAGATACTCTTCACGCCGTACTTCTGGCACGCGTTCGCCGCGCGGTCCGAGATGAACTCGTATTCCCCGTTCTCCCGGACCTCGATCACGTCGAAGCCGGCTGCTTCGATCAGGTCCGTGTACTGGTCGAACTGCATGGCGCCGCCGATGCATGCGGCCCAGAGATCCGCGTCGGTCTTGATGCTGCCCGGCATCTCTTTCTCGCTGATGATGTCCGAGATTGCGAGGCGTCCGCCCGACCGCAGGACCCGATGCGCCTCCTCGAACACGCGGTCTTTCTCCGCGGAGAGATTGATGACGCCATTGGAGACCACGGCGTCGAACGTCTCGTCCGCGAACGGGAGGTCCTCGATGTGTCCGTGTTCGAACGACACGCCGCCGATTCCCGCCCCGTCTCGCAACTGGCGGGCCCGCTCGAGTTGCGATTCGGTCATATCCACGCCGGTCACGCTTCCGGTTTCGCCGACGTGGAGCGCGGCGATGAACACGTCCGTGCCGGTTCCGCTACCCAGGTCGAGTACCGCAGCGCCATCGTCCAGGGCGGCGAGGTCGAAGTGGTAGCCGACACCGGCGAAGGATTCGATAGCCGCCTGCGGGATTCGGTCGAGGTCCTTCGACGCATAGCCGAGTCGTTCCGCGAGGTCGCGCCCCATCTCGAAGTGGAACTCCTCGTCCGGCGTCTTCGCGACGGTTTGGTAGACGTTCTTTACTTCTCGCTCAAGTTTCTCGACGTCGAGTGAGTTCGTCATTTGTGGGTGCCTCGTCAATCGTCGCCCGTGACCTCGGGGGGCGTACTGACGGTCATCTCGACGTCCTGGGACAGGGAGATGAGCGTCA
Source organism: Halobacterium bonnevillei (assembly GCF_009831555.1). GTDB lineage: Archaea > Halobacteriota > Halobacteria > Halobacteriales > Halobacteriaceae > Halobacterium > Halobacterium bonnevillei. The sequence continues at coordinate 5,414 of NZ_WUUU01000040.1, forward strand.
GGACCGGCGCGCGGCGCGCCCACTCGTCGATCTGGTCCTTCTCGACGTCCGTTCCCTCGACCGAGATTTCGGCGGTCAGGTTCTCGAAGACGGTATCGGCGTCCCCGAGGTCCGCGAGACTGAAGAGCACGGCCGGATCGAAGTCGGTCCGCACGCGGGTCTGGAGTGCGTCGACGTCGACGCCGTTCGCGACGGCGTTGACAGTGATTCCGACGTTGATGCAGGCCGCCAGCGCCGACAGCGCGACTTCGATCGGCTCCAATCGGTCGGTCGCGCCGACCCAGCCACCTGCGTCCAGAACCTCCTTCCAGCCGCCGTAGGAGAGGGTGTACTGTCGGGTGTCCCGAGCGATCGTCTCGCCGCCGAGTTCGAAGCTGTCTATCTTCGCGAGGCTGTGGGCGCAGGTCCCCTCGTAGGTCGCAGACGCAGCAAGTCCGAGCTGTACGTCTTCTGGCGTTTCGGATGCGTGCTCGGTGAACGCGTCGAGCGTTTCGTGGTCGACTCCGTGTGTGGTTTGCTGGTCGTCGGTCATCTGTGTCGCCTCCCAGCGAGCGGGGATACGGACGCGAGAGGTAGGTAGCTATCTAGTGATATTCAGGCAGCCAGTACCGTCCGTGCAGCCGGTGACGGAGTGTTCAGCAGTTGCACCCGGGACACCGGCTACTCGGTCGTTGCGTGGTCGCCAGCGAATCGGCTGCGTTACCGGGAGCCGACGCGGGAACGCCGATAGCTCGGTCAGACCGCGGTCACCGATTGAACGATTCACTCCTCGTCCGTTTCGACCGGGACCGTCGGCGTCTCGCGTCGATAGGTGTCGTAGGTCGATTCCGCCCACTCGCGTGCGTCCGGAGAATCAGTATCGACCAACACGCGCACCGTCACGCTGTCGGGGTCGTAGCCGCTGATAGCGACGCGCTGATCGAGTATACTGACGCCGTAGGACGGCAGGTCGTCGTGGAGGTGGATCGTGAGATTCCCGCTCGCCAGTGCCTCGCTGAACAGTTCCGGGCAGGTCGAGCGGATGTATTCAGCGACTCGAGGGGGATTGATGCATTCGGCGTGCATGCCGTCGATAATCTGCTGACAGAGTTCCTCCTTGCATGGTTCCAGCATTGCCACGTCGAGTCCGACGAACCGGAATCGGTCCGTCTGCTCGACGAGCGAGACGAATCGATTGACCGGACGGTAGGGGTCGTCGGCGTCGGCGACTGTCACAACCGCCTCCGAGCACATCTCGATCGTGAAGTCGTTGTCCTCGCCGGGGAGCCAGTCCCAGACGTTCCGGAGTTCCTGCTCGGTTTCGACCCGTTCGACCACGTCGAGCATCGCTGAGGCGACGTACGAGCCCAGCTGGGTCGCCTCGTACTTGTAGCCCTCCTTGCGAATCCAGCCGCGCTCCTCGAATTCCGTCAGCGTCCGTCGGATCGTGGATTTCGAAACGCCGGCCATCTCCCAGAGCTCAGACCGACTCCGGGGGCGGGCCGTCAACGCGACGAGCGTCGGGACGCGGTGTTCCGACCGCGCGAGATAGGAGATGTCGTCGATAGGCGCTCCCTTGGCCTGTGGTGGCATGGTAGCATTTCACATGCTACCGTACATGGTCAAATAGGATAATCATTCGGCCTGCGCCCGAAGCAGCCGACTCAGTATATTACGTGCGTGAACGTGGATGGACCGGCACTCTCCAACGCGACAACCCCACCGGAATCCGTTTTGCTCGCACTCTCTCCAGCCAATCTAGTGAATCGTCACCCAGACTGACACTGAGCGGAAGGACGGCTGTCGAAAAAGTCGAGACGCGAGCTGCGTCGGATTCGGTCGCTACACTGTTTCCAGGTGTTCGTGTCGGAGTTCGTCGTCCGTGTACTCCTGGCCGTGGACGTCTTCCATGTGCGTTCTGGCCAGTTCAAGCGCTTCGTCCTCGTGCTCCGATTGAACGATGAACCGACAATCGGCGGCTTCGTTCTCACAGTCGAGTCTGTGTGCTGTTGTCATTGTTTCTCACCTCCTCGCAGCAAACCGTTACGAGCGAGAGCGGTAGATAGCTATCTGCTGCCGTTCCAGCAGCGATTGGCGGTTCTGCAGCTACTGGCTGACGAGCACGTGCTGAACGCGTGGCCCCAGGTGACTGTAGTCGCCGGGATATCGGGGAGTCCGCCGCCGCCCTGCGCACTCGACCGCGGTCTCGTGCTCGGCCGTCCCGCTGGCTTCGCTCCGGCCCCGTCACGCGGGAGCGGCAGCACGAGGAACGAGCACGTCGTGTTCCGGAGTGGACGACGTGGCTAGCAGGTTTGTACTTTTTATTTACACTTCCCCGACAGGTTCATGCCGTCTACTGTCGAAGGTCCGGTGCATGGACGCGCGTGGCCAGAGCGAAGTCGTCGGGGTGGTGCTGTTGATCGGCATCACCGTCATCGGCGTCGCTGTCGTCGTCATCGTGGCTGGCGGCGCGCTCGAAACCGCACAGGGGCAGTCGGCCGTCCAGCGCGCAGAGCAGTCGATGAGCCTCTTCGACGCGCGCTCGGCGCTCGTCGCGCTCGGGCGCTCGGACGGCCAGTCGGTGTCGATGGCGCGCTCCGAGGGCGGTTCCTACGAGGTGCGACCTGACACCGGCCGGATGATCGTCGCCAAGGAGACGAACAACACCACGACGGAGTTCGTGAACACGACCCTGGGCTCCGTCGTGTACGAGCGCGGTGACACCGAAGTCGCCTACCAGGGCGGCGGCGTCTGGCGGTCCACTGGCGCCGGCGCCGAGATGGTGTCGCCGCCCGAGTTCAACTACCAGGACGCCACGCTGACGCTCCCCGTGATCGTCGTGGCAGGCGGTGCGGACAGCGCCGTCGGCGGGCCGTCGGCCCGCGTGCAGCCCGAGAGCATCGGTGACCAGATCTTCCCGGACGCGTCGCGAGCGAACCCGCTCGAGAACGGGACCGTCACGGTCACGGTGGAGAGCGAGTACTTCCGCGGGTGGGCGTCGTTCTTCCGCCAGCGAACGACTGGCAACGTGACCGTCGACAGCGCGAACGAGACCGTGGAACTGGACCTGATTGCCCGCGGGTCGGGCGGCGGGTTCACGCTGGAGGAGACGCCGCTGGAACTGCGCGGCCTCGCCAGCGACGACCCCATAGAGGACCTCACGTTCGACCTGGAGCCCGCCAAGAACTCCGACTTCAGCGACCTCGACTGGTCGCTCGTGGCGGACAACGGCGGCTCCGAGCGCTTCGAACTGAACCTCCAGGGCGCGAACGTCTGCAACAACAAGCAACCCGAGGTCACCCTCGAGTACACGGACGGCGGGTCGACGTACGCGTGGGAGAACAATAGCGCGTTCACGGAGAACGGGTCGACGTACTCCTATAGCTGTGACGCGGACAACGACCCGACCATCCACCTGGACCTCACCGGACCGACGAACCTGACCTACCAGGGCGGCAGCGCGCCCGTGTCGAACAACTCGACGGGCGCCCTCGTCGACCACTTCCTCGCCGAGATGGGGCCGAACGTCGACCTCAAGGTCCTCTCGAAGGGCAAACAGGACCCGCCGGGGAACTCGGGGAGTACGGACCTGGCGGCGTCCTCCGGGAGCATCGAGTACTCCTCGTCGAGCAGTCGCGTGGTGACGTTCCTCCACGTCACGAAGAACACCGTGAACGTGACGCTGTCCTGACCGCGGAGTGCGACGACCCCCGGACCTCCTGACTGATCCGAGCACGCAGTACCGCTGTCGGTTCGACCGCTGCGACCGTCAGTCGAGTTCGACGTTCACGACGATGGCCTGAACGTAGACGTCGTCACCGGGGAGCGGACACTCGACCTCGCCCGTCCGGCCGTCCGCCGGGCCGTCGCAGTCGACCGCCAGTTCCGCTTCGAGGTACCGCTCCCAGGCCGCCGCGCGCGGCGACGTGATCGTCAAGTTCGCCGCGGTGTCGGGGAACCGCCGGACGTCCCGCTCCGCGACCGTGGTACGAACCAGCAGGCGTCGAGTGTTATCAGTCGACACGTTCGTGCTCTCGGCGCGCGCGATGACGTACGGAACGAGTGTGCGGTTCCCACTCGCCAGCCTGGGTTCGTCGAACATGACGGCGCGGTCGCCGTACTGCCGGAAGATGGCGCCGTCGACGTAGACGAGTTCGTCCCCCTCGTCGTTCCGGTAGACGACCGGCCGGATCGTCGTCGCGTAGTAGTCGTTCCCGCCCGCTGAGACGTTGAACGTGACCGACTCCCCGAAGTAAATCGCGCCGTTGGACAGCAGGATTTCGGTCGTTCGGCTCGGCGCACCGCGGACGGCGAGGTCCTCGACGTTCGAATCCATCACGTCGAACGCGCGCTCGGTGTTCGCGAACTGCTGGGCGTCCCGCGCGCCGGTCAGCGCGTCGAACCCGCCGACGTAGACGACGGCGACCGTGGAGACGACGATGCCGAACACGAGCACGAAACCCATCGTCTCGCTGACGCCGCGTCGGTCGGTCAGCGCCCCAGTTTCCACGCTACGCATCCTCGACCTCCAGCGTCCCCGTGTCGCTGTCGTAGACGACGACGAGGTCGCCGCTCCCCTCGGTGGTCGCGTTGACCCGGAGGTCCGCGTGGAACTCCACCGAGACGGAGACCCCGGACCGGTCGCCGACCAGCACCACGGTGTCGGTGCCGGATTCGTTGACGCGAACGTCGTAGGTGGTCCCGGTGACGGTCCGCGGGGCCCGGATCTGATAGCGGACGGTGCCGCCGTCGCTGGCGCGCGCGAGACGGTCCGCGGCCGCCAGGTCCGCGGCGACGCGCTCGCTCACCACGCGCAGTTCCGTGTCGACGGCGCGGTCGCGCTGATCGTCGACCATCGTGCCCGCCGCCAACAGGAGCGTGGTCACGAGAATCGCAGCGACCCCGAGGTTGAGGACGTACCCGAGCGTGGTCGAAACGCCGCGGTCGTCCTCGCGCAGGCGTCGTTCGCCGCCGCCCCGGCGTCCCCCTACATCCGCCATACGATCACCTCCACTTCCACGACTGCGTACGTGTGTCCGGACACGTCCGCGGGGAAGTACGACGCGTTCGACAACGGGGGGCCGGTCTCCGAGACGACGAACTGGTCGCCGTCCCGGACCGTGACGGTCTGATCGTCGTACAGCGTCACGAGCCGCGTCGCGGCGACGGCGTCAGCGCTGGGTTCGCCGTGGTAGACCACCCGGCGGATGCGCTGGTCGCCGAACGCGTCGAGGTAGTGGACGTTGACGTTGTACGCGACGGCCCGGTCGCCGAACGTCCGCTCGACCGCCTGCAGGAACGACGCGTCCGGCGGTTCGCCGACGTAGTACCCCTTCCTGCTTGCGTTCTTGAACGACCCGCTGGAGCTGTTCCAGTAGCGCAGCGTCCGCGAGAGGTTCCCGTTCGCGCGTTCGACGTCCAGGAGCCCGGCGGCTGCGCGCTCGTGCTGGGTCTCGATGTGCTGGCTGGCGGTGCTCGCGGTCAGCGGCGTCACGGCCGTCGCTTGCAGCGTGAACGCCACCGCTACCACGACGACGAGCGAAGCGGCGACGCCTTCCAGCGTGTGTGCTTGCGCCCGCATGCTACCACACCCTGACGACGAGTTCCACCCGGTCGCCGTCGAGCGTGACGGTGCGCCACGCGACAGTGGTGTCAGCGCTCGCCGGCACTGACGGACCAGCGGTCGCGGTGACGGACTCGTTGACCGCGACCGGCGAACCGGTGGCGTCCTCGATGGTCACGTTCACGGACTTGTACGACTGGATGGTGAAACGGTCGGTTACGTCCCCGCCGTCGTCGAAGAACGCGGCCGTCTGTGCCGTGGAGAGCACGTACGGGGTATCGGGGGTGGCGAGGCGGTCGGCTGCCAGGGTGTCCGCTGCGCGGTTCGCGGACACCGGGTCGCCGACGCCGACGTCCGTGAACGGCGTGATGATGCCGGGGAGGAACGCGAACGCGAACGCGACGGTCACCAGGAAGACGCTGATGCCCGCCGCGAAGTCCATCGTCGTCTGTGCGCGAGTCATGTTACGCGAACGCGAACGCGATCAACGCGATCGTGGGCAACACCACGGCGAACTTCACCCCTGAGAGGAGACTCGCGTCCCGGATGTAGCCCGCGATGAAGCCGGCGATGATGCCCTGCATGGTGACGGCGTGGAAGAACATCGCGCCCAGCAACTGGGTGTCGATGTCCCCGCCGAAGCTCATCTGGTTCGACGCCGTCTCCGCGCCCGCCGTCGCCGCGCTGGACGTCGACAGCCCGCTCATCGTCCCGAGGAACTTCACCTTCAGGATGATCATCACCGCCAGCAGCGTCAGGTACGTCATCACGATGATGACCACCTGCATGCGCGCCCGCGACCGCCGCTCGCGCTCGATGTCGTCCTGGTTCTCGCTGGCCTGGGCGGCCGTCGTCAGCACCGCCGTGATCTGGCTGGAGGCCTCCTGGGCTTTCGAGATGAGTTTCACCGTGCGGGCCAGCCGTGGGATGTGGTACTTGTTGTTGAACTCGACGAGCGCGCGCTTGAGGCTGGTGCCGTAGTTGACTTTCTCGTGCATCACCTCGAACTCCTCGCCGAGCTTCCCGCGGGTCGTGTCGGAGACGGCCTTGATGGACTCCAGGATCGTCATGCCGGTGTCGTTGGCCGACGAGAGCTTCCGGAGGTTGTCCGAGAGCTTGTTCGTGATGCGGCGCCGCGAGCGGACGTTCCACTCCCGGAACACCGCGAGGGGAACACCGACCAGGTACAGCGGGAGGTAGACGTAGAGGAACGTCCCCCAGATCGGGGCGTCGACGATGCCGTCGACCGTCGTCGGGGCGACGCCCGCGAGCACGACGTTCCCGACGATGACGGCCGTGACGGGGACCGAGAACGCGAGCGTGAACAGCGGCCGGTCCCGGAAGAACCCCGCAGGGTGGCGCAGCAGTTGTTTGGTCTCGTAGTTGCCCTCGCGGCTCTTCACGCGGTCGAAGACGGCGTGGTCGCCGACGAACCGCTCGACGAGACCGAGGTCCACCAGCCCAGGTTCGCGGTGGCCGGGTTCGCCGTCGTCGAACTCGAGATACCCGTCTCCGGGTTCGTCCTCCTTGACCGTCGAGACGAGCACCAGGAAGCCGATGCCGACGGCGGGAGTGAGCACGTAGACGGTGGCGTACAGCAGGTACATCTGCGCCTGCCCGAGCATGCTCATGATGACGAGGATGATGATGAGCAACAGCGGGAACAGCGACAGCGTCATGTACATCTCGCCGAACAGCTCCAGGGTGTCCAGCGTGAGTTCCTGTTGCTGTTTCGCGGTCCGCATGTGTTTGTCCTTCTTGTCAGAGAGGAACGCCGTCATGTCCCCGCCGGAGTTGATGATCGACAGCATGTCCGTGAGGAACTGGCTGAGTTCGTCGCTCGGCGTCTCCATCGCGCGGTTACGGACCGCCGTCCGGTAGTCCGTGTCGAAGTACTCCGTCTCCTGGACGATGCTGCGGAACTCCATGGCGACTTCGCCGTACGTGTCGTCGGCTTTCGCCATCGCCTCCAGAATCTCGAGCTGATTGAGGCCGCCGATGGACAGCGCGTACATGAACGAGACGGCGTCGGGCAGCAGCATGTTGATCTCGCGCTCCCGCGAGCTCGAACGCATGTAGGGAACCGCCAGAATCGTACCGAACCCGACCGTGAATCCCATGAACCCGAACACGAGCCCCGTGCCGACGACCAGCGCCGGAATCTTGAGTGCTTGAACGATGGCCAGCAGCGTGTCGTTGGGGACTGGCACGCCGATGAGCGTCTCCGTCCCGACCAGCCCGGTGTAGAACAGCACGTATCCGAGCACGAGGCCGAGCGCCCACAGCAGGACGCCGACCAGGACGCCCACGCCGATGGCCCGCGAGACGAACAGCTCCACGGGGTCGTCCATGCGGGCTTCCGCGAGTTTCACCTCGACGTCCGCGACGAAGTCGCTGCCCTCGCTGAACACCCACTGGTAGACGGGGTAGAAGGCGTCGGCGAGCGCGTCCGCACCCTCGCCGAACGACCGCGACCCCGTGCTCATCCCTGACCGCCCTCGCGTTCGCCGTCGGCGTCCTCGACCGTCGCCGACTCGTCACCGGATTCCTCACCGTCGGGCTCCGGCTCCGACGCGCGACCGCTGGCGACCCCGCCGTCGGACGCACTCTCACGAGAGGTCGGCGCGTCCGCGGCAGCCTCTGCCTCGTCGCCTTTAGAACCCTCTCCTTCGTCTCCACCTGACCTCTCGGGTTCTTCCGTGTCGTCCGCTTCTGCTGTGACCGCGGCGTCTCCGGCGTCGGCGGCGTTTTCAGCGGCCCCTTCGTCGTCTTCTGCGGTCGGCGCCGCCGGCTCGAAACTCCCGAACCCCTGGTCGTCGTCTTCGCCGCCGCCGTCGGCGACTCGCTCGACCGCGGGTTCGAGGTCGTCGAAGGACGCGGGGCCGGAGTCCAGGTCCGCGCCAGCGACCTCCTCGATGGCGGCCTCCAGGTCGTCGGCGTCCAGATCTCGGCGGTCGGCGACGACGTCCTGCTCGACGGCGTCCGGGGACAGCGCCATCGCAAGCGACTCCGGCTCGCGGTCCTCGTAGTCGGCGAGCACACCGTCCTCGCTGCGCGCATCCTCGAGGATGGACTCGGCTTCCGCGAGCACGGGTTCGGAGGGGTCGGGCCGCGGCACCATCTCCTCTTTCTCCGGGTCGACGTCGATGAGCACGCTCTCCATCCCCCGGAGGTCGGCGAGCGCGGCCTCCAGTTGGTTGTTGGCGACCAGCGTCAGGATCGTCTCCGGGTCGTTGATGTACGCCTGGGCGGTCGCCGCCACCTCCGCGTACTCGTTGAGCCCTTCCTTGATGAGGTACGCCAGGAGGACGCGGCGCTCCTGGAGTTCGCGGTCGAGTTCCATCTGGGTCCACCCGCGGTCGAACTTGATGTCCTGCAGCGTCGAGGAGTCCGCAGTCTGGCGGTACGAGTCGTCCTCGGGCTCCCACTGGAACACGTCGTTGACGTTGATCTCGTCGTTCTCGGGGTCGTAGCGGTTGATCTCCGTGATGGAGCGGTTCCGGCGGACCTTCTGCCCGCGGACGCGTGTCTGCGACTGCACGGACACGAGGTCCAGCGCCGTGAACAGCGTCTTCGAGACGTTGATGGGCTCGGTGGTGAAGCGCTTGAGCACCTCGCCGACGTTGTCGGCGTGGAACGTCGTGTACGTCGTGTGACCCGTGGACATCACCTGGAAGAGCGTCCGCCCCTCCTCGCCGCGCACCTCGCCCATGACGATGTAGTCGGGGCGCTGACGGAGCGCGGCCTCCAGCAGGTCGAACTCGTCGATGTCGCCGGTCTCGTCGTCGCCGAAACTCGGCCGCGTCACCGAGGCGATCCAGTTGCGCTGCGGGAGTTCGACCTCGCGGGTGTCCTCGATGGAGACGATCTTCGAGTTGCTCGGGATGAACAGCGAGACGGCGTTCAGGCTGGTGGTCTTCCCCGACGCCGTGCCGCCCGCGAACACCAGGCTCTTCTCGGACTCGATGCAGAGCCAGAGGAACGCCATCTCGTCCAGGGAAAACGTCTGCCAGTTGATGAGGTCGATCGGCGTGAACGGCACGTCCTTGAACTGCCGGATGGTGTAGTTGGTGCCGTGGTCGCTGACCTCGCGGCCGAGCGTGAGCTGGGCGCGCGAGCCGTCCGGGAGCGTGGCGTCGACCTGCGGCTGGCGCTTCGAGATGCCCTTCCCGGAGCGCTGGGCGAGTTTCACGACGAAGTCGTCGAGGCTCTGGCGGCCGTGATAGACGTTCGTGATGAGGTTCTCGTAGTCAGTGTGGTAGACGAACACGGGAGAGTCGTAGCCGTCGCAGGAGACGTCCTCGACGTTGATGTCGTGTTTCACGCCGTCGATGCGCTCGTACCCGATGAAGTTCCGCTTGAGAACGTACAGCAGCGTCTCCACCTGGTACTGCGTGAGCGTCTCCGGGTCGTCCGCGAGGACGGCGGGTTCGGGTCGCGCCTGGATGCCGTGGATGCGGTCGTCGTCCTCCACCGCGGGCGGGTCCTTTCTGTCGAGCGCGACCAGCAGTCGGTCGACGAGTGACTGTTCGCCGGCGACCGGACCGTCGTAGAGGTCGTAGCGGTCCAGCAGTTTCCGGGTCTCGCGCTCGATGACGCCGCGCCGCGACGCCTCGTCGCCGGCCGCGACGACGTCGTCGCTGGCGTACTTGATGGCGGTGCGGAGTTTGTCCGTCAAAAACGACTGGAGGTCCGTCTCGATTGGATTGCGGTATGGTTCGACGAGGTAGTACTTCTTCTCGTTCTCGCGGTCCGAGTGGAAGATGACGACGAACGCGTACGGCTTGTTCACCCAGTAGCGCTCCACTTCACGGAAGTGGCGTTTCTTCTCCATCGACACGGCCTTCTCGAGGTCGTAGCGGTTCGCCATCGTCGTCCGGCCCTCGACGGTCGAGAAGAAGGCGTCCTCGTCGACGTCCTCCCGGACGTTCACGGTGCGTTCGTCCTCCAGGTCGAGCATCTCGTCGGCGGCGGTCTCTTTGACTGACAGCCACTGCTCGACGTTCTCGGGGTCGAACCCGAGGTGTTCGACGGGGTCGAACCGCACGATGTCGCCGTCGTCGTCGCGGGGGCGCGTCCAGTTGTTCTCGCCGACGTAGTAGTACTCGCGCTTGTAGTGCTCCCACATCCACTCGTCTTTCACGACCGGCGTCGTCTCCGGGTCGGTGAATTCGTCGAAGAACTCGTGGAAGTTGCTCGCGCGCCGCGCTGCCGTCGCGATGACCGTGTCGCGGGCCTCGGGCTTGAACCCGAGTTCGTCGGTCGGGTCCGGGTCGACCCGTGCCCAGTTCGGCCGCGGCGGGTCCGCGCCGAACGCCTCGAAGTCCGGATAGGGCGGTTCCACACCGTCCTCGGGGTCCTCGGGATTCTCGGGGTCTTCGGCGTCCGATTCGACGACCGCGAGTTCGTGCTTGACGCGTTCGCGGCGCTCCTGGACTCGATGGGCGGCCTTGGAGTGCCCGAACTCCTGGAGGTAGTCCACCCAGGAGTACTCGCCGACAGTCGCGCCGCCCTCGCCCACGACGCGCTCGACCGCCTGGTCGAGGTCCGTGTTCAGCGCGGTGTCCCGGCCAGTTCCCGGAACGCGTTCCACTACCGGTGTGAGATCCTCGAAGGTCGGCCGGCCCGTGGATTCGTCGGGCTCGACGTGGTCTGCCGTCGTCTCGGCGTCCTGGATGGTGATGTCGTCGCCAGTGGACCCGGACTCCCCGCCGGCGGGTGCGTCCTCGGTCGGCTCTCTCTCCGACCGCGAGTCCGCTGTCCCGTCCCCCGGTTTCCCATCCCCGTCGCCGCTGGCGGTTTGGTCGTCCGCCCCGGCGTCGTCGCCTGCCATTGGCTGGTACTGGCCACCCAGCGGCAAAAACCCTTGCGACTAAATACCACACGCGCCTGACAGGAGCGGGGGAGTCGGTTAACGACTCGCTTTGCCCGGTTAACGGGCCGTTATTCGTACCGCAGTGCGTCGATTGGGTCAGTACGCGCCGCGTTCCACGCCGGGTACAACCCGGCGACGACGCCCACCAGCAACCCGACGAGCACGGCGATCCCCGCCCACTCGTACGGGAAGGTCAGCGGCAACGCTGCGTACCGCGTCGCCGCGACGGCGCCCAGGATGCCCAGGACAATTCCCGCGAGGGCGCCGACGACCCCCAGCAGGGTGGCTTCCACGAGGAACAACTGGAGGACGTCGCGGTTCTGCGCGCCGACGGCCTTCATGATGCCGATTTCCCGGGTGCGTTCGGTGACCGACACCAGCATGACGTTCGCGATGCCGATGGAGCCGACGACGAGGGAGATGACCGCGATGCCAGTGACGAACGCCGTGAACGTATCCAGGAGGCTGCGAATCTGGTCGACCACGTCCTCGGCGGTCTGGGCCCTGAATTCGTAGCTCTCGGGCTTCAGCTGTCGGGCGTCCGACTCGCCGTCGAGGTACGCGAGTACCCCCTCGCGGACCGCCCCGACGCGCTGGAAGTCCTCGGCGACCACGGTCAGCGTCGGGTAGACGCGCTGTTGGGTGCCCGAGTTCGGGCTCTCGAGGCGCGTCTCGTAGAAGGGGTCCGTCGGTACGTAGACGCGCGGAATCGCGAAGCCGCCGAAGGGGCTGTCGCTGGCAGCCAGCAGGCCGACCACCGTCGCGTTCACGCGGGTTCCGTCTGGCCGCACGACCGCGACCCGGTCGCCGACCGAGACGTTCACCTCGAAGAGGTCGGCCGCGGGTTCGTTCAACACGAGTTCCGCGGCGCCCTGCGCGTACGGGCCGCCCGCACTGAACTCCGCCGCGGTCCGGTAGTCGAAGAACGCGGGCGTGCTCGCCGTGAGCTGGTTGTACCCCAGCGTCTGCCCCTCGAAGGCGAGGCCCGCGACGGGCACGTCCCCCGACGGAACCACGGCGGCCACGCCGTCCAGCGCCTGAATTTCTTCGACGTCGCGTTCCGTGAACACCGCCTGTCTCGGGCCAGACGGCCCGGGCGCGGCGTCCGCCGGCCCGGCAGAGACGGCCATCGACGGCGTCCGGTCGCCGGCCACTTCGCCGAGCACGTCCGCCTGGAGGCTCGCGCCCAGCGTCACAAACGTGATGACGGCCGCGACGCCGATCGCGACGCCGAGCACGGTCAGAAACGACCGGAGGCGGTGCCCGCGAATCGCGCGCACGCTGATGCGGAGGCTCTCCTCGAAGTTCACTGCGTGTCACCCGCGTGCGGTCGCCGCGGCTCGTCGATCGTCTCGACGCGCTCGAGTTCGCCGTCGAGCAGGTGGACGATGCGGTCGGCGTGCTCCGCGATGGGGCGCTCGTGGGTCACCACCAGCACCGTGTTCCCCGCCCGGTGCAGGTCGGCGAACTGCGACATGATGGCCCGGCCCGTCGCGGAGTCGAGGTTCCCCGTCGGCTCGTCGGCGAGCAACAGCGCCGGGTCGTTGGCGAGCGCTCGTGCGATGGCCACCCGCTGGCGCTGGCCCCCGGAGAGCTCTCGCGGCCGGTGGTTCGCGCGCTCAGCGAGCCCGACTCTGTCCAGTAGCTGGCGCGCCCTGAGTTCGCGCTCGGCCGCGGACACGCCCTGGAAGACCATCGGGAGCGCGACGTTCTCCGCGGCGGTGAGCCGCGGCATCAGGTTGAACGTCTGGAACACGAACCCGATCTCGCGGCCGCGCAGCCGCGTCCGTTCGCGATCCGAGAGCGCGGCGACGTCCTGCCCGTCGACGACGACGCGCCCCGACGTCGGCGTGTCGAGGCACCCGACGAGGTTCATCAGCGTGCTCTTCCCGGAGCCGCTCGGCCCCATCACGGCCGTGTACGACCCGCGCGGCAGGCGCATCGAGACGCCGCCGAGCGCCGCCACCGGCTGGTCGCCGAGCTGGTAGGTCTTGCTGACCCCCTCGAGGACGACGGCGTCCGTGGCGTCGCTCATCCCGCACCCTCCGAGAGCGGCGAGTCCGTTGCCGGCACACGTGAACCGACGGCTTCGAGGGAGGTAATGCTACGGGACGAACGGGGCGTTCGAGCGTTCCGACGCCATCAAACGGGACAGCAGAACGTCAGCTACCGGTACTCGTCGACGACGGTCACCTCGCCGTCAGCGAGTTCGATGTCGACCAGCGAGGTCACGTCGTGGGGGGAGTCAGCCATCTCGCTTTCGGCCCCGACTTTCCTGATGACGACGACCACGTCCGCGACCTCGGCGCCGATGTCGTCGAGGGCGTCCGTGAGCGCGCGCAGCGTCCCGCCGGTCGAGAGCAGGTCGTCGAGCACGAGCACGCGGTCGCCCGGGGAGACGTCGTTGACGTACATCTCGCTCTCGGAGTAGCCGGTCTCCTGGTGGAGCTGTACCTCGCCCGGGAGGCCGTACTCGCGCTTCCGGACCACGGTCAGGGGGAGGTCGGTCTGCAGGCTCACCGCCGTGGAGATGTGGATGCCCATCGCCGCCGGCGTCACAATCTTGTCCACGGCCTCGAGGTCGGCGACGCGCGTGATTCCGACGACGACCTCCCGCAGCAGCGCCGGGTCGAGCGTCGGCACGCCGTTGCTGATGGGGAGGACGACGTACTCGTAGCCGCCGTCTTTCTCGATGACGGGTGCGTCCGCGAAGGACTCGCGTAACCGCTCCATACCGCACCTTCGGCGAGCGCGGCAAAAACCTGGGGGATTCCTGGCTGCGTTCGCCCCTCAGAGGGTGACCGCGTCGAAGTCGAAGAACGCGGTCTCGTAGCCCTCGTGGCGCGAGACCTGGGGTGGCGTATCCACGCGAACCGTGATGTCGTCCAGCGACTCGCCGGTCGGGACGACCGCGCCGTAGTGGTAGCCGAGGTCCGAGTCGAGCGTCGGGCGCAGGTCGTCGTCGAAGACGGACTCGCCGCCAGACTCCGCAGTCGCCGACACGGAGGCCGCGGGGAGCACGTAGCGGTTGTGCGGCGTTCGGAGCGACGCCACGAGGTAGCGCTCGTCGTCGCCCGCTGCAAGCCGCCCGCGCTCGTCGTGCGTCGAAACCACGAGTTCCGCGCCGCCCGTCGACTCGGAGCCGCGGACTGTTCCCGGTAAATCGTCAGCGGTCGGGGCTCGAGACTGAGTGACGCCGTGCATGTCCATCGGGTCGACCGCGCCCGGAGTGCCCTCGCGGTCAGCGGGGATGTCCTCGTAGGACAGCGACTCCATCCCGTCGCGCTCGAAGGTCAGCTCGAAATCGAACGTCAGCGGGTCCGTCGGCACGGACTCCGTCTCCGTCCGGCGCGTCGACGGCGGCGCGACCTGCACGGAGACGGAGTACACGCCCTCGGGGCCGAGCGTGACGTTGTCGCCGAAGTGGACGCCCATCCGCTGGGAGAGCATCTGCCACGGACTGAACGACTCGGACTCGTCCTCCGGTCCCGTGTACTCGATGGACGGACTGGCGTCCGGCAGGACGACGCCCGTCTCTGTGTCCCAGACGGCGGCCATCATGTGCACGTCGTCGGCGCCACGGACGTCCACCTGGTCGGTGTCCGACCCCCGAACGAGCCAGAAGCGATGGGGCCAGGTGTACGAGAGCGCGCACGCGTACCGGCCCTTGGTCTGCATGCCGACCATCTCCATGCCCTCCACGTGCGAGGCACGTACGCCTCGTCCGGTCGGTCCGCCGGCAGCGGCGGTTCGCGGCTCGCCGGCTCGGTCTCCAGCACGCCGAAGCAGCCGGCGAGCGAG
>NZ_WUUU01000041.1 GCF_009831555.1 Halobacterium bonnevillei
GGACGCAGGTGCGGGGAGAGGTCGTCGCCCGTCTCGCCGAGGCCGCCGAGGTAGACGGCCCTGGAGACGCCGGCGGCGTCGGCGGCAGCCGCGAAGTTGTTCGCGGCGCGGCGGTCGCGCTCCGCGAAGTCGCCGCCCGTCCCCATCGAGTGCACGAGGTAGTAGGCGGCCTCGACGTCGTCGAAGACGCCCTCGAGCGAGCTGTCCTCGAGCAAGTCGCCCTCGGCGACCGCGACGCCGTCGGGCGGGTCGTAGCTGCTCGCGTCCCTGACGAGCGCTCGGACGTCGTGGCCGGCATCGACGAGTGCGGGGACGAGGTGGCTGCCGACGAACCCGGTAGCCCCCGCGACGAGTACGCGCATACCCCCCGTAGGTGCGACTGACGGTTAAGTGTACGTCGGGGCGCCGCAGCGACGCGGAGGTGGCGGGTGCCCCCGTCGCCGTCCGGTCGGCCGCTCGCACTCACTCAGAGCGCAGTGTGCCCCAGCCCGGAGTCGATGGCGCACCGCGCTCCGCTTCGACGCGCTCGCCGAGGTCGGGGTCCGGGTCGTCGCTCTCGGCGCGTGCCTCCCATTCGGCGATGGCGGCGTCCGTCCAGGAGTCGACGTCGAGTGCCGTCTCGTATGCCTGCTCGCGTTTCGTCGGTTCGACGGCAGTCGTGCCGGGCGCACTCGCCGCAGCGACGGCGACGAACCGCGCGCGGTCCGCGTCCGTGAGGTCGCCCGCGACCAGCCGGTCGATGAAGCCGTCCTCGAGGTCGCCGGGGTCGGGGTACGCGAACACCTTCTCGCCGACCGCCTGCGGGCCGAACAGCAGGCCGGAGCGGTCCTCGGGCGGTTCGTCGTCGAGCAGGCGGTCGCCGCCGACGTGGCGCTCGACGCGCTCGCACTCCGAGTCCACGTCGGAGCGCGAGGTTGTGGCCGGGGTACTCGGCGCACTCCGCGGGATACACCGCAGCGTCGTGGATGCGGCGACTGGAGGGTCTCCGGGTCGAGGAACGCACACGCCGGGAGCCACGCGGGGTCGCCGTCGAAGGGGGCCACAGGCTTCGGCGTCTTCCGGATGCCGACGAAGAACGCGGGCTTCCCGTTGATGGCGGCGACCTCGTGCCCGCCGACGTCGACGCTCGAGCCGTCTCGGGCCGCCCAGAGCCGCGGCGTCAGCGCGTCCGCGAGACCGTGATCGAGGAACGCGCGGACGTCCTCGCGGGTCAGCGGCACGAGGTTGTAGGTGTCGTCCAGCGGCCGCTGCGGGCCGCGGCGCTCGTGCTCCGGGACGTCAGCCAGCGGCCGCCAGTCCACGCAACACCCCGCGCAGTTCTCGCAGTCGACCTCCATGCGTGGGGACTTCGACGCGAGAGCCGAAAGCGTTTGCCTGCCCGCGCCCTACGGAGTGCCATGAGTGAGCGCTGCGAGGGGTGTGGTGACGACGTCCGCATCGCGGGCGGCATCGGCGACATCTGGACGCTGAACCCCGCGAGCACGGGCGGGATGACCCTCGAGTTCGCCGACGACTCCGAGTTCTTCCTCTGTTTCGACTGCATCGACGCGCTCCCGGACGAACCGGTCGCCGGCGACGTCGCCGCGCTCGGGGACTGAGCGCGGATCCGGCGGGTCGGTTCCCGGCCACGGCTGGCGTCGAGCGGTGGGGTTAACCCGGCGGCCCGCCTGCCATCGGACAGTGAACCCCGAGCGCATCCACGCGGAGTTCCCCGCCCCGGAGTACCGGGGCGCACAGGAGCAAGCGCTGCGGGACGTCAGGGCCGCTTTCGAGGCGGGCAACGACGTGGTCCTGGTGCGCGCACCCACCGGCAGCGGGAAGAGCCTGATTGCGCGCGCCATCATGGGCTGTGCGCGCCAGGTCGAGGACGCCGACCCCGTGGAGGCGACGGGCGCGTACTACACCACGCCGCAGGTCTCCCAGCTAGACGACGTCGCCGAGGACGACCTCCTGGAGGACCTCAAGCTCATCCGCGGGAAGTCCAACTACACGTGCATCCTCCCCGGGGAGGAGCACACGCCCGTCGACCGCGCGCCCTGCGCCCGCGAGCGCGGGTACGACTGCGCCGTGAAACATCGGTGTCCGTACTTCTCGGACCGCGCCATCGCGTCCTCGCGCGAGCACGCCGCGATGACGCTGGCGTACTTCATGCGGACCGCCGGCAG
The DNA here is from genome assembly GCF_009831555.1 of Halobacterium bonnevillei. Lineage (GTDB taxonomy): Archaea > Halobacteriota > Halobacteria > Halobacteriales > Halobacteriaceae > Halobacterium > Halobacterium bonnevillei. The sequence goes on from NZ_WUUU01000041.1 coordinate 2,166, forward strand.
CGAGGTGTTCCGGAAGCGCGACGTCTGCGTCATCGACGAAGCCCACGGGCTCGCGGAGTGGGCTGAGATGTACGCGACCATCGACCTGAACGACCGCACCGTTCCCGTCTGGGAGGACGTCCGCGTCCCCGACGTGGACGGCGACGCCGACGCCGCGGTGGACTTCGCCGAACACCTCCGGCGCACCTGCGAGGGCGCCAAGGACGAACTCATCGGACAGGACGAACTCACGGCGGAGGAGGCCGGGCGCCGCGACCGCCTCCAGGAGCTGATCTCCGAACTGCAGTGGTTCGTGGAGGACTACAACGACCCCGAGTCCGGCACGACGTGGGTCGTGGACGCCGACGAACAGTCGGTGACGATCAAGCCGATGGACCCCGAGCGGTACCTCCAGCACACGGTCTGGGACCGCGCGAACAGGCACGCGCTGCTGTCGGCGACGATGCTGAACAAGGAGGCGTTCTGCCGGAGCGTCGGCCTCGACCCGTCGAACGTCGCGCTCGTGGACGTCGAGCACACGTTCCCCGTGGAGAACCGCCCGCTGTACGACGTCACGCAGGGGAAGATGACCTACGAGCACCGCGACACGACGCTGCCGAAGGTCGCCGAGACGGTGGTCCGCGTGATGGCCGCCCACCCCGACGAGAAGGGCATCGTCCACGCCCACTCCTACGACATCGCCGAGCAACTCGCGGGCCACCTCGAGGACTACGGCGTCGGCGACCGCGTCCGAACGCACGACTCGGACACCCGGGACGCCGAACTGGAGCGCTGGAAGGCCAGCGACGACCCGGAGGTGTTCGTCTCCGTGAAGATGGAGGAGGCCCTCGACCTCGCCTACGACCTCGGGCGCTGGCAGGTGCTGTGCAAGGCGCCGTTCCTGAACACGAACGACTCCCGGGTCGCGGCGCGCCTCGCGGACGGCCAGTGGGCGTGGTACTACCGGACCGCGCTCCGGACCGTCATCCAGGCCTGCGGTCGGGTGGTCCGCGCGCCCGACGACCGCGGCGCGACGTACGTCGCGGACGCCAGCATCCTCGACCTCTTCGACCGCGCGCGAACGGACATGCCGCCGTGGTTCGAGGAGCAGGTCGACCGGATGACGACTCCCGACCTCCCCGAAGTCGACGCAGCCGCCGCGCTCGGTGACACGACCGGCGGCGTCGACCAGGTCGAACCTGCGTACAACTCGACCAGCGGTCACGCGGAGAGTTCGCCGTCTGGCGGGTCCGAAAGCGCCTCGAACCCGTCTACGAACGATCGTAGCGACGACGACAGCCGAACCGACAGCCGCCGCGAGAAGACCAGTCCAGTGGCGGACGTCTGGGACGCGGAGTGAGTCACGCGTCGGCGGCGATGCCGTCGGCGATGCAGTCGTCCGCGCATCAGTACTCGCGACGCACGACAAACTCGCCCCAGTCAGACGAACGAGACGGCGTACGCCAGCCCGGAGAACAGCATCAGTCCGACGAGGAACAGGGCCAACAGCTGGTCTCGCTCCATACCGGATTCGAGGTAGCGCCCCGCAAAAGGCCTGTCGCCTACTCGACCCTGGCGTCGAGGACGACGTGGTCGACGCCCGCGCTGTGGGACTTCACGCGCCGCCAGTCCTCGATTTCGACCGTTCGACCCGCTCGCTCGCAACCGGCGCGGAGCCGCGATTCGGGGCGCTCCCAGAGTTCCGTCTCCGGGACGGCGCTGTGGACGTGCAGCAGGCCACCGGGGACGAGGTTGTCGAGGGCAGCGTCGAGGTAGCCCGGACCGACCTCGGCCGACGCGGCGTCGTCCACAGGGCCGCCGTCCGCCGATTCGGCCTCGTCGACGGGGCGCCGCCGAGCGCGTCGTAGTAGCCCATGACGACGCGGTCGACCTCCGTGTCGACGTCCCGGCAGTCGCCGAGCAGACAGCTGAGGCGGTCGCTGACGTCGTTCAGCTGGGCGTTCTCCGCGAGGAACCGGAACGCCTCCGGGTTCTTCTCGACGGCCGTGACGTCGGCGCCGGCTCGCGCCATCGGGAGCGCGAAGTAGCCGATGCCGGCGAACATGTCCAGCACGCGCTCGTCTTCGCTCACCTGCTGGCCCATGCGGGCGCGTTCGGCCTTGTTCCCGGGCGCGAACATCACTCGCGCGAGGTCCAGCGCGTACCGCGTTCCGTGCTCGGTGTGGACGGTTTCGGTGTCGCCCTCGCCGGCGACGACGGAGACGTCGCTGACGGTGCTCGCCGTCGATGCCGCCGCGCGCGAGGACGGTGTCGGCCTCGCTGTGGAGCGCGAGGAGCGCGTCGCCGACCTCCTCGGGACGCGGGCAGTCCGCGAAGTCCGCGAGAATCACGGTTCCGACGACCGCCCACGAGGACGGCGCGCGCTCGCGGTCGGCGTCGCTCCAGCCGCGCTCGCGGAGCAGGTCCTGGAGGTCCGGCGCCCGCAGGTCGGGGTCGGACTGCTCGAGGAGTCGGCCGAAGTGAGTCTCCACGGGCCGTTCGGTGACGGGGAGTTCGAGTGTGTCGGCGTCGTGCTCGCGGATCTTCCGCGCGTCGTCGTAGACGCCCTCAGCTTCGAGCGCGTCGATTCGGGCTTCAGAAACGGGTTTCGGAACGACGATTGCGAGGTCCCTTTCGCGGTCGGCATCCGCCCCTTCCGGCATCCCTCAGGCCTCCGGGAGCACGTGGAGGCCGGCCCGCGACTTGAACGCGGGGACGGTGCTGGCGTCGGCGTCGAGGTAGTCCGGCCGGGGAACGGTCGTGGACTCGTACGTCTCGGGGTCCAGGATCTGGACGGCGTTGTCGTCCTCCACGGTGACGACGGTGGCGTCGGTGGCGTCGTCCCGGGTGCCGAGTTTCCGGGCGTCCGGCGCGTCGCCGTCCTCGTAGCTGGCCTCGTAGGGTTCACCCGTCGTGACGCGGACGCCCTTGAGGTTGCCGTGGACCGACCGCACGAGCACGGGGCCGCCGTCGTCGCCCGCGAGCTCGATGACATCGCCGGACGTGAACTCCGGGAGGCGAACGGCGTACGTCACGCGGTACACTTCGTTGCCGTCCTCGTCCTCGGTGACGAGTTTCTCGTGGTCCTCGAAGCTGCCGCCGAACTCCTCGACGAGTTTGCGCGCGAGCTTCAGCCCGATCTTGTTCGTGGAGAGTTTGAGGTCGATGCCGGACTCGGCCGGCGAGACGTCCGTGACGAACGCGTTCCGGTCGCCCGTGTCCTCCATGTCGGCGACAATCTGGTCCGCGAGTTCGCGCGCACGGTCGGTCTCCTCGCTGGTCGGGTCGCGGCCGACGGCACGCACCTGGACGATGGACGCGAACGAGTCCCCTGCGATGCGGCCACACCGCTTGCAGGTCTGGCGGCTCACCTTCACGGGCACCGTCACCTCCTCCGTCCTGAGTTCGCCGCGGACGACGCCGGAGAACTGGCTGTGCATCCGGATGGTGTTCGGGTCGACCTGCTCCGGGCGGACCTGCCACTCGACGTCCTCGGCCTCGACGTGGACGGCCAGCGCCTCGGTGGTCTCCTCGATGGCGACGTCCGTGTAGTCGTCGGCGTCGACGTCCACCCAGCGGTTCCCGCGGTGGACCGCGCCGCAGCGCGCACACACCATCACTTCGATGCGCTCGGGCGCGTCCACGAACTCGAAGTCCTCGAAGTAGCAGGCGTCACACAGCGAGCGCTCGCGGCGCGTGACACCAGCAGGCGCCTCCGAGGTCTGCTGGCCCGCACCGGCGCTGTCGCTGTCGTCGACTCCGGGCGCGTCGGCGTCCACGGGGTCGCCGCAGCGCGGACAGAAGGTGCCTGCCTCAGTCATACACCGGCGTAGGCCGCGTGGCCTGTTAAGTCACTCGTCGCGGGACGACCGTGGAATCGGGGGGCGGTATCGCGGCCGGCCGTCGCGGAGGCCAGCACCGAGGAGTTAGTTCCACCCGAACGCCCGCTGGACGTGCACGCTCTCGATGCGGCCGTCGGTCGTCAGTTCGACGCGGATGTGCTGGTCGGGTTCCAGTACGACCAGGGGGCGGGACGTCCAGTCGCCGTCCGACCCGCGAACCTCGACAAGGTACGCGCCGGTCTGTTCGAGGTCGACGACGCGCGTGAGTTCGTCTCCGGGAACGGATTCGGTGGCCGTCGCGATGCGTTCGCCCCGGTACCAGACGCGGACGTCGAGGTCCGTCGGGTCGCCCCCGGACATCCCGTACGAGTACGCGCCCAGGGGGTGCTCCAGGGAGCGCCGCGGTAACGGGAAGGACTCGTGATAGATGCCGAGGGACTTCGCGCGGACCGCGGTGGCGTTCCCGGTCGGTTCGTCGACGGTGAACTGCTCGGTGCGGTTCCCGCTGGCGCCCCGGATGGTCGTGTTCACGGTCACGGTGTAGGACTCGTCGCCGCTGATGGTCGTGAGGTTCCGGTAGGTGCCGTTGCCGTCCGCCTCGAGCGTCGTCTCGAAGACGGGTTCGCCGCCCCGTTCGACGCTGATCGCAGCCTCGAAGGGGTCGCCGTCCGTGTGCGAGATGAACACGAGTTCGTCGTGGTCGACCGGTTCGACAGTCGTACCCTGGTCGCCGTCAGTATCACCGGCTCCGGGGAGCGCCGAACACCCCGCGAGGATCAGCAGTGCTGCGAGGGCGACTGCGAGGAGCTTGCTGGAGGGCATACAGTGCGCTGTGTGTGATTGACCCCCATGAAATTTTGGCCAGTTTCACTTTCACTACGGTGTTTACGAGTCTTTATACGGTGGTGGGGACAAGGTCGGGATACATGCCCGAAGCAGACCTCGAGGAACTCCCCGGTGTCGGCCCCGCGACCGCAGAGAAACTCCGAGAGAACGGATTCGAATCGTTCCAGAGCATCGCCGTCGCGTCCGCCGGTGAGCTGTCCAACACCGCGGACATCGGCGACAGCACGGCCGCGGACGTGATCCAGGGCGCACGCGAGGCCGCCGACGTCGGCGGCTTCGAGACCGGCGCGACGGTTCTCGAACGCCGCGAACAGATCGGGAAGCTCACGTGGAACGTCCCCGACATCGACGAGATGCTGGGCGGTGGCGTCGAGACCCAGTCCATCACGGAGGTGTACGGCGAGTTCGGCGCCGGCAAGTCCCAGGTCACCCACCAGCTCGCGGTGACCGTCCAGCTCCCGAAGGAGAACGGCGGCCTCCACGGGCGCGCCATCTTCATCGACTCCGAGGACACGTTCCGCCCGGAGCGCATCGACGACATGGTGCGTGGACTGGAAGACGACAAGCTGGAGGCGGCGATGGCGGACCGCGACATCGAGGGGTCGCCGGACGACGAGGACGCGATGGAGGCGCTCGTCGAGGACGTCCTCGACAAGATCCACGTCGCGAAGGGGTTCAACTCCAACCACCAGATGCTGCTCGCGGAGAAAGCCCAGGAGATCGCCTCCGAGTACGAGGACGACGACTACCCCGTCCGCCTGCTGGTCGTGGACTCGCTGACCGCGCACTTCCGCGCGGAGTACGTCGGCCGCGGCGAGCTCGCGGACCGCCAGCAGAAACTCAACAAACACCTCCACGACCTCGACAAGGTCGGGAACCTCTACAACGCCGCCGTGGTCGTCACCAATCAGGTGCAGTCTAACCCGGACTCCTTCTTCGGTGACCCCACGAAGCCCATCGGCGGGAACATCCTCGGCCACAAGTCCACGTTCCGGATGTACCTCAAGAAGTCCAAGCAGAACAAGCGCATCGTGAAGCTCGTGGACGCCCCGAACCTCGCGGACGGCGAAGCCGTCATGCGCGTCGAAGGAGAAGGGCTCAAGCCCGAGTAAACCGGGGTACGCTCGGCCCGGCGCTCGATTCTGGGGGCTGTCCTGGACCACGAATCGCCGCGACCCGGTAGCCCCGCGACGGCGACCCCCCAACGCGGAGGTGCCACTGCGACCGCAGTCGCTCGAGCGTGACGCTACGGCGGTTCGGCCGGCACCTGTTCGTCCGGCCCGATGACGACGATTTCCGCCGACAGCCGCGAGTAGATCGCGATCTTCGCGCCCGGCCGGGTGACGACGATGGTCTCGTTCGTCCACTCGTTGTTGTGGCCCTTCGCTTCGACGCGATAGACGCCGGGCCCGCGGAGGCCGGTCACCTCGACGGCGTCGTCCGAGTCGATCTCCGCCACCCGGTCGATGACCGTCTCCCCGTCGTGCGCGACGCGAACCGGAATCTCCACGGGTTCGGGCAATCGGTCCTGGAGGTAGAGCGCGCCGTCGGCGTCACCGCGCATGGCGTAGCGCGTCTCGCGGACGCCCTGGTAGTTCATCGTGAGCACCGTCGCGTTTCCGAGGTCGCCGGCTACGGAGAGCTCTTCGTGCATCGTGCCGCCGCCGGTCTCCGGCAGCGACGTGTTCACGACGACCGTGTACGGCCCCGGCTCTTCGAAGGTCGCGTTCGCGAAGAAGCCGTCGCCGGCGTCGCCGACGTCGACCTCGTACACCGTTTCTCCGTCCTTCCGCACGGTGAGCGTCCCGTTGTAGGCGGCGCCGTCGGTGTGCGAGTAGAACGACAGTTCGTGGTAGCCCGGGCCGTCAGTCGTACCGGGGTCGTCGCCGCCACCGCCGCCGGGAAGCATCGAACAGCCGGCGAGCACGACGAGGACTGCCAGGGCTACTGCGGGGAGCTTGCTGGAGGGCATCGCCGCGAAAATTCTCGTTCTTCGACAAAAAGCTTGGCCCGGCCGTCAGTCGTCGTCTTCCGTGGACGTCTGGTCGACGTCCGCCTCGCCCTCGTAGATTTTCGCGCCGTCCTGGACGACCTTCTCGGAGAGCACCGCGCACTTGATGCGCATCGGCGTGACCTCCACGCCGAGCATGTCGAGGACGTCGTCGCGGTCCAGTTCCTTGACTTCCGCAAGCGTCATCCCCGGGAGCTTCTGGCTGAGCATGCTCGCCGACGCCTGGCTGATGGCGCAGCCGTCGCCGCGGAACGCAACCCGCTCGATGGTCTCGCCGTCGCCCTCCAGTTTGACGTCGAACTCGAGTTCGTCGCCACACGAGGGGTTGTAGCCCTCGTGGCTGAACGTCGCGTCCCCGAGTTCGCCGTTGTTCCGGGGGTTGCGGTAGTGGTCGAGAATCTGCTGCCGGTACATGTCCGAGCCCATACTCATCTTGGCTCTCGGTAAGGCAGAACGGCGTAAAAGCGTTCCGCGGGACGGGTCCAGCGGGGCGCCCGGTCAGCCGAAGATGTCGCGGGCGGCGTCCAGCGAGTCGACGAGCGCGTCGACTTCCGCCATGGTGTTGTAGAAGTAGAACGACGCGCGCACGGACGCGGCGATGTCGAGTTTCTGGTGGAGGGGCTGCGTGCAGTGGTCGCCGGCGCGGATGGCGACGCCGTGGTCGTTCAGGATGGACGCCAGGTCGTGGGCGTGGATGCCGTCGACGTTGAACGCGACGACGGCGCCGCGGTCGTCGGCGGGCGGGCCGTAGATTTCGACGTCGTCGAACTCGTCGAGGCGCTCGTAGGCGTACTCGGTGAGGCGTTCCTCGTGGGCCTGGATGGCGTCCATACCGACGTCGTCGAGGTAGTCGGCGGCCGCCGCGAGGCCGATGCCCTGCGCGATGAGCGGCGTGCCGGCCTCGTACTTCCACGGCAGGTCGTTCCACGTGGTCTCCTCGAACGTGACGCGCCGGATCATGTCGCCGCCGTAGAGGAACGGCTCCATGTCCTCGAGGACCTCCTGTTTGCCGTAGAGGCAACCGATGCCGGTCGGGCCGGCCATCTTGTGCCCGGAGAACACGTAGAAGTCCACGTCGAGGTCCGTGACGTCGACGGGCCGGTTCGGCACCGACTGCGCGCCGTCACCCAGGATGAGGGCGTCGTTGTCGTGGGCGAGGTCAGCGAGCTCCCGCATCGGCGTGACGGTGCCGAGAACGTTCGACGCGTGCACGACCGACACCATCGCCGCGTCCTCGTCGATGAGTTCCGCGGCGTGGTCCATGTCGAGGTAGCCGTCGTCGTCGACGCGGATGTAGCGCACCTCCGCGCCCGTGCGCTCGGCGATCTGCTGCCAGGTGACGAACGACGAGTGGTGCTCCATCTCCGAGAGCACGACCGCGTCGCCCTCCCCGAGTTCGTTGAGGCCCCACGCGTACGCCACGAGGTTGATGGACTCCGTGGTGTTCTTCGTGAAGACGACTTCCTCGCGGCCGTCCGCGCCGATGAACTCCGCGAGCCGGTCGTGGGCCTCCTCGTAGGCGATGGAGGCTTCCTGGCTCAGTTGGTGGATGCCGCGGTGGACGTTCGCGTTGTACCCCCGGTAGTACTCGGAGAACACGTCGATGACCTGCTCGGGCGTCTGCGTCGTCGCCGCGTTGTCGAGGTAGACCAGCGGCGCGCCGTCCCCGACCTCGCGGTCGAGAATCGGGAAGTCCGCCCGGATGGACTCGACGTCGAGGGGTTCCTGCTCGGTGGCTTCCATTGCGCATTCGTAGGGTGCGTGGCCACTACTGTTCTTCGGTGCAGGGAGAACTGCCGGTAACGCGGACGCAGGAACCCGGAACCAGTTACGTGCAGTGTTCGCGAACGAGTCGAGATGAGCAGGGACGTCGCTGGGAAACGTGGGGCCGTTAGAGCCGCATGAACTGCGCGTGCAGCGTGCCGTCGAGGTCCAGGACGTTGCCCTCCTCGACGTACCCCTCCTCGATGGCGAGGTCGACGACCTCGACGCCCACGAGGTTCGCGACGTTCGCGCGCGCCAGCGACTCCCGGACGGCTTCGACCTCGACGCGGTCGCCGCCGTAGAACTCCTCGTTGACGGTGAACTCCACGTCGTCGGTCTCGAACGTCTCGCCGAGCACCTCGGGGTCGCAGACCGTCACGAGCAGACCGCGGTCGGTGTGTCGTTCCGTGAGGATCATCGCTCGCGTTCGACGAGGTCGCGTTCCTGGGACTCCCGGATTTCCTCGGCCTGTTCGGCGACCTTCGCGGCCTCCTCCTCGCGGCCCAGCGATTCGAGCGCGCGCTGCTTCTCCTCGTAGACGTCGGCCTGCTGGAACCCCAGGCGGACCGCGTTGTCCAGCGCGTCCAGCGCCTGCTCGGGGCGCTCGCGCTCGTTCTCGATGAACCCGAGGTTGTACCACGCCTGCGGGAGGCGCTCGTCGCTCCGTACGGCCTTCTCGGCGTGGTAGTAGGCTTCCTCGTCCTCGCCGAACTCCCAGAGGGCGTACGCGAGGTTCGTGTGGGCTGCGGCCTCGAAGTCGCCGTCCTCCGCGACGAACAGCGCCTCGCGGTGCGACCCGACGGCCTCGTCCCACTCCTCGAGTTGGCCGTGCGCGATGCCCTTGTTCACCCACGCCTCCTGTTCGAGGTCGTCGTCGTCGGTGAACCGGGCGGCGCGCTCGAACGCGTCGGCGGCCTGGTCGTAGCGCTTGATGCCCATGTAGCTGAGGCCGACGTCGACCAGGTCGTCGGCGTCGACGTCCTCGTCGTTGAGGGTGCGCTCGTCGAGCGTGTCCGCGATGACGCGCGAGTCGACGGGGTCGACCTCGTCCGTGTCCACGTCCAGTTCGGGCGGGTCGAAGTCGAACCCCTCGTAGGGTTCGTCGAAGCCCTGCCCCTCGGAGAAGTCGTGGTCGTCCGGGTCCGGAGCCGGGTCGGGCTCCTCTCGGTCAGTCATACGCCACGATAGCGTGGCCGAGAGGTTAAGGGCAACGCACCGCGAACGACCGGTATGCGGCTGTTCGTGAGCGTCGACCTCCCCGAGGCGCTCGCCGAGGACGTGGCGGCGCTGCAGGCCGAGTTGGCGGACGCCTCCGGCCTGGACTTCGTCGACCCCGCCCAGGCCCACGTGACGCTGAAATTCCTCGGCGACGTGGATGGCGACCGCGAGGGCGAACTCGTCGACGCCCTCGAGGCGGCCGTCGGCGCCGCAGGCGTCGCCCCGTTCGACGCCGAACTCGGCGGCCTCGGCGTGTTCCCGAGGCTGGACTACATCTCCGTAGTGTGGCTTGGCGTCGGCGACGGCAGCGTGGAACTCGCCCGCCTGCACGAGGCAATCGAGGGCGAGTTCGTCGAGGAGCACGGCTTCGACCCGGCGGACCACGACTTCACGCCGCACGTCACGCTCGCCCGGATGAACCACGCCGGCGGGAAGGACCGCGTCCAGGACGTCGTGCGGAACCGCCACCCGGACGTCGGGACGATGCGGGTCACGGAGGTCCGTCTGACCGAGAGCGTGCTCTCCCGGGCGGGGCCCGAGTACGAGACGGTTCACGCGGTCGAACTGTGAGCCCGGTCGCGTGCCCGTCGATGGCGTCCGGTCGACGACCCAGCCGGGGCAACGGCCACGTCACTCGGACTCCTGCCAAATCCGCGCACTCGCACCGCGAGCCCCTTCGTGGTTATTATTTACGAGGAGGAAGAATTATCGAACCTGATTGGAGAGCTACTAACTCAGTAGAGATATTCTCCAACGCACTGCGACAGAGCCAGAACAATCGGCACCGAAGATTTATGAGACGGCGCGCGTATTTGCCGGACGTGAACGTGGCACTAATTTCCGGGCGACAGCGCGCCATCCCACGGGGCGCGTGACCGGACCATGAGACACCGGTACGTCGCCATCCGACTACTGCAGACGATTCCCGTCCTGCTGGGCGTCTCCGTCGTCGTGTTCTACATCATCCACTCGGCGCCCGGGGACCCCATCGTGAACATGCTGGGTATCGAAGCGACCGACGAGAACGTCGCGGAACTCCGCGCCGCCTACGGCCTCAACGAACCGCTGTACGTCCAGTACTTCAACTGGCTCGGCGACGTGGTTCAGGGCGACTTCGGACAGTCCATCACGCGGGAACGCTCCGTCGCCGCGCTCATCGCGAGTCGCCTCCCCGCGACGCTGTTCCTCGCGTTCGCGTCGATGGTCATCGCCACCATCATCGCCATCCCCGCGGGCATCCTGAGCGCCGTGCGGAAGGGGTCGAAAAGCGACTACAGCGTCACCGTCGGCGCGCTCACGGGGCTCTCGATCCCGAACTTCTGGCTCGGGCTCATCCTCATCCTCCTGTTCGCCCGCACCTACAGCATCCTCCCGCCGGGGAACTACGTCGACCCGCTCCAGGACCCGGTGAACGCGGTCAAGCACGTCATCCTGCCAGCGGTGACCGTCGGGACGGCGTTCGCAGCGCTGCTCGCGAGACAGACCCGCTCCTCGATGCTGGACAACCTCAACCAGGAGTACGTCAAGATGGCCAAATCCAAGGGGCTGTCCTCCAGGAAGGTGTTCACCCGTCACGCCCTCAAGCAGGCGCTGCTCCCCGTCATCACGGTGGCGGGCCTGCAGTTCGGCTACCTGCTGTCCGCGACGGTCGTCGTCGAGCAGGTGTTCGCGTGGCCGGGCATGGGCCGCCTCATCTGGGCGGCCGTCCGCCAGCAGGACTACCCGACCGTCCAGGGGACCGTGCTCGTCGTCGCGACGATGTTCGTGCTGGTGAACCTGCTCGTGGACATCGCGTACTCCTACCTCGACCCGCGGGTGAGCGCGTCGTGAGCACCGAACGCTCCACGGGCGTCGCCCGAACGTGGCGGGGGTTCCGGTCGCACAAACTCGCCGTCGCCGGACTCGTCGTCGTCTCCGTCGTCACGGTCGTCGGGATTCTCGCGTACGTCGACGACGCGTACCTCGGGAACGAACTCATCACGACCCTCCACTACAGCCCGTTCGAACCGAAGTTCATGCCGCTCCAGGGGCCGAGTCTCGCCCACCCGTTCGGCACCGACACCCTCGGGCGCGACGTGTTCTCGCGCACGCTCTACGGCGCGAAAGTCTCCGTGCAGGTCGCGCTCACGGCCGTGATCGTCGCGGCGGTCATCGGGTCGCCGCTCGGCGTCGTCGCGGGGTACGCCGGCGGCTACGTCGAAACCGTCGTGATGCGGCTGGTCGACGTGCTGCTGGGGTTCCCGGCGCTCGTGCTCGCCATCGGGCTGGTCGCGGCGCTCGGGTTCAACCTCACGAACGTCATCATCGCGCTCGGCATCGTCTACGTGCCGCAGTTCGCGCGCATCGCGCGCAGCACCGCGCTCAGCGTCTCGAACGAGGAGTACGTCGACGCGGCCAGGGGCATGGGGTACTCCACCCCGCACATCGTCCTGCGGGAAGTGCTCCCGAACTGCGTCTCGCCGCTGCTCGTGCAGGCGTCCCTGCTGATGGCGTTCGCCATCATCGCGGAAGCCTCGCTGTCCTTCCTCGGCCTGGGCGTCCAGCCACCGACGCCGACGTGGGGGCAGATGGTTTCGACCGGCAGCGGCTACCTGACGACCGCGCCCTGGATTTCGATGTTCCCGGGAGCCGCCATCTTCGTGACGGTGCTCGGATTCAATCTCGTCGGCGACGGCCTGCGCGACGCACTGGACCCCAGAGAGAGCGGGGAACGGAGGTTCTGACATGCACGACCCACTACTAACAGTCGACGGACTCACGACGGAGTTCGCGACGACCCACGGCAGCATCCGCGCCGTCGAGGACGTCAGCTTCGACCTCGCGCCCGGCGAGAAACTCGGCATCGTCGGCGAGAGCGGGTCCGGGAAGAGCGTCACCGCGCGCACCGTGATGCGGCTCCTGGACGACAACGGCCGCATCGAGGCCGGGTCCGTCCGACTCAACGGCCGGGAACTGACGACCCTCTCGGAGCGCGAGCTGACCGGCGTCCGCGGCACCGAGATCGCGATGATCTTCCAGGACCCGATGTCGTCGCTGACGCCCGTGCTCACCGTCGGCACCCAGATCACGGAGACCATCCTCGAACACCAGGACGTGTCGAAAGCCCGGGCCCGCGAGCAGGCCATCGAGTTGCTCGACCGGGTCCGCATCCCGGACCCCGAGTCCGTCATCGACACCTATCCCCACGAGCTCTCGGGCGGCCAGCGCCAGCGCGTCCTCATCGCCATCGCCATCTCGTGCGACCCGGACGTGCTCATCGCGGACGAGCCGACGACGGCCGTCGACGTGACCATCGAAGCGCAGATTCTGGAGTTGCTCGAGGACCTCGTCGAGGAGCGCGAGATGAGCCTCGTCCAGATCACCCACGACCTCGGCGTGGTCGCGGAGACCTGCGACCGCGTCGCCGTGATGTACGCGGGCCGCATCGTCGAGCGCGGCGACGTGATGGACGTGTTCGTCGAGCCGCGGCACCCGTACACCGCTGGACTGCTCCGGTCGACTCCGCGCATCGCGGACGTCGAGCCGGCGCTGTTGCCGGGCAACGTCCCCGAACCGGGCGAGCGCCCCGGCGGGCTGTAACTTCGCGCCGCGGTGTCCCCACGCCACCGAGGCGTGCCGGACCGACGACCCGCCACTGAACCCCGTAGACGGGCGGGACGTCGCCTGCGTTCGAACCGACGACGTGGGCGTGCTCGAGCCGATACCCCAGGAGCGGCGCCACGACCGCGTGCGCCCGGAGGCGGCGTCGCCCATCGTCGAAGCGGACGACCTCCGGAAGGAGTTCAGCTCCTCGGACTCGCTGGTCGACCGCCTCCTGCCGGGCGGCGACCCGCCGGTGCAGGCCGTCGACGGCGTCGACGTGTCGCTGGCGGCTGGCGAGACGCTGGGGCTCGTCGGCGAGTCCGGGTCGGGGAAGACCACGCTCGGACGCCTCCTCCTGGAGTTGACCGACCGGACGGACGGCGAGATCCGGTTCGACGGCCGGCCGCTGGCCGACGTCCCCGAACAGGAGCTCCGCGGGCGCATCCAGTTCGTGTTCCAGGACCCGAACTCGTCGCTGAATCCACGCCAGCGAATCGGCACGATACTCGGCCACGCCATCCGGAAGCACGACGAGGGCGCCGACGTCGAGGAGCGCGTCTGCGAACTGCTGACCGAGGTGGGCCTCGACGAGGAGAACAGGCACGACTACCCCCACCAGCTCTCGGGCGGGCAGAAGCAGCGCGTCGGCGTCGCGCGCGCGCTCGCCGTCGACCCCGACGTCATCGTCGCCGACGAACCGACGAGCGCCCTGGACGTCAGCGTCCAGGGCCAGCTCCTGGACCTGCTGGAGGACATCAAACAGGAGCACGGGCTGTCGATGGTGTTCATCAGCCACGACCTCTCGGTCATCCGGCACGTCGCCGACCGCGTCGCGGTCATGTACCTCGGTCGGATCGTCGAGGTGGCCGAGGCCGAGACGCTGTTCGACGCGCCGCGACACCCCTACACGGAGGCGCTGTTGAGCGCGGTCCCGAACCCGGACCCCCGGGTCGACGCCGACCGCATCGTCCTCGAGGGCGAGATTCCCGACCCGAAGCGGCCGCCCGACGGCTGCAACTTCGCGTCCCGGTGCCCGGACGCGATGCCCGAGTGCGAAGACTACGACCCGCGCCTCGTGGCGGACGACGCCGGCAGGGTCGCGTGTCTCCTGCACCACGATGCGACGCGCGGCGCCGCTCCGGACGCGACACCGGGTGGCGGCGACCTGCCGGGCGACGCGGGCAGCGCCGGCGAGGACGAGCCAGTGACGCCAGACGGCGGACGTTCGGCGAGCGCTCGCGGCCAGTCAGCCACCGACGAGTAGCGCCGGAGCGACGGCGGACTCGCGGCAGTGGTGGGAGTGCCCGCGTCGCTGTGGGATGTGCTCGGCGTCGTCTGCGAGACACAGCCCAGCTGAGAGAACTGCCGGAGTCGAATCTCCGCGGTGAGGCGACTATTTCTGACAGGGCGGAAAACGCGTCGAGACGAGTCGAATAGCCTCGACAGCGCGTGATACGTGGCGAGGGCGAACGAGGCGAGGGCGAACGAGGCGAGGCCGTTAGTTGACGCTCGCGCCGTCCAGCGAGCGGAACGACCCGTTGGCGTACTGCTCGTAGCCCTCGATGTCCGTCGAGATGCCCTGGATGCGCTGCGGGTAGTAGGTGTACACCGAGTACGCCTCCTCGTAGACGATGCGCTGGATCTCGTCCATGAGGTCCTGGCGCGCATCGGGGTCGACGGCGCGGCGCTGCTCCTCGAGCAGGCCGTCCAGTTCGGAGTTGCTGATGTTCCAGACGTTCAACCCCTCGGAGTGATAGAGGTACAGCAGCGTGTCCGGGTCACCGTACCAGGTCCAGTTCGACACCGCGATCTCGTAGTCGCCGCTGGTCTCCTGGGAGAAGAACGTGTTCCCCTCGAGGGACTGGATCTCCGTGGAGATGCCGACGTTGTCCAGCATGCTCTGGACGAGCGTCGCCGTCCGTTTGTGTCGCGAACTGGTCGACGTCTTGATCTGGAGGGACAGGTCCGAGTAGCCGGCGTCCGCGAGCAGCTGTTCGGCCTGGCTCGGGTCGCCGCTCGGGTGATTGAAGTCCGAGATCGAATCGTTGTACTGCGGGTACGAGTCCGGGAGAACCGACTTCGCGGGGTTCCCGTACCCCTGCAGGACGGTCTGCGTGATCTGTTCTTTGTCCAGCGCCCACGCGATCGCGCGCCGGACGTCGCGGTCGCCGAGCGGTTCGACGTCCGTGTTGAAGTCGATGCGGCCGGAGCTGACCCCGGGCTTCGTGATGACTCGCGCGGTGCCGGAGTTCTCGATGCGGCCCGTGAACTGCGGCGGCATCCGGTCGAGGAGGTCGATGCTCCCCGTCTCCAGCTGTGAGACCTTCGAGGAGTCCTCGGGCAGGATGCGGAACTCGATGCGGTCGATGTTCGGCTGGTCGTCCTTCCAGTAGTCGTCGTACGCCTCCAGGACCGCCTTGTCGCCCGAGGACCACGACGTCAACTCGAATGGGCCGGTACCGACCGGGTTCTGGTTGTACTGGTCGCCGTGCTCCTCGAAGGCCGCCTCGGACAGCGGCCACATGACGGCGTGGATCTTGTAGAGCAGCGGCGCGTACGGCTCCGAGAGGTCGAAGCGGACCGTGGTGTCGTTCTCCACGACGACGTCCTCGACGGCCGCGACGTAGTTCTTCCGCGGGTTCTCGTTCTCCTGGATCCACTGGTAGGTGTAGCGGACGTTCTCGGCGGTGAAGTCCTCGCCGTTGTGGAACGTCACGTCCTCCTCCAGGTCGAAGACGAACTGGGTGTCGGACTCGCGCGTCCAGTCTTTCGCGAGGTCGGGGACGACTTGGCCGTCCGAGTTCAGGTTGACGACGTTGTCGTAGATGAGCGTGTACACCTTGTTCGAGTCGAAGTCGGTGTCGCGTGCGGGGATGAGGTCCCAGCCGCCGTTCGTGATGCCGATTGCGACGGTGGAGGGGTCGCCGCCGTTGCCGGTGTCGCCGGCCTCCGTGGTGGTATCGCCGCTGCCACCGTTGTTGTCGTCCGAGTCGTCGGTGGTCCCATCGTCGGAGTCGCCACCGGTACAGCCAGCGAACGACGCTGCTGCGCCAGTGCCGAGGCCGGCGAGGACCCGTCGTCGCGTCGGGGTTAGCCAGTCCGGGTCGTCGTTCCGTGTCATGTGAACAGTTGTCAACATAGCGGAGTGGGGAGATAAATCTTTATCCAATTGATATCGGCTATGGGGAAACAAAATTCAAGCCAGGAGAGTGCAAGGGGAGGACTCGACTGATTCGCGGTGCATCGGGACCGCGCACCGGGCCTTCCGTAGATTCGTACTCGAACGCCTACGGCAGCGCTTTTCCCGGCGACCGCGTCCAGAGCGGACAGAGCCCCCGTGGGTGAACGCGAGCGACTCCCGGAGTCGACGCCTCGCCGTCCCCGCGTCGACGTCTCGCGGCCGCCGCGTCCCGAAGTCGACGTTCCGCGGCCGCCACGGCCAATGGCACAGCGACGCCGCCATACGCGCCCAAGGGCCCTGATTCCCGGTGTCGTGCCGTCGGTGTGGGTTCTTGCGACGGCGCGCGTAAACACCACGCACCGAGGGTCGGTACCACTCGTCCGTCCGAATGACGTTCATCGTCGGTCACGTATCGTTGAACGAATCCGGACGCCCCGGCGACAGTTTGATAGCGAAGTGCCCCAAGCAGTTCCCATGGGAATTGCCAACAGGACGACGGCGGGAACTGACGGCCGCACCGGGACGGAACGCCACGGCGACCGCGCCGCGACCCGTCACGGCGCCACCGCTTCGACTGAAACTACACACCACGTCCTCGTGAGCGCGACCGGAACGGAACGCCGCGCCCGCGACGAACGGGTTCGTTGAGATGGTTTCGAAAGCCGACATCTACGAGGAGGTCGACGCGCGAACGGACGACATGGTGGCATTCCTCGAGGAGTTCATCGCCCTGGACACCGAGAACCCGCCCGGACGGAACTACCGGGCGGGCGCCGAGTTCCTCGCGGACGCGATGACCGAACGCGGGTACGACGTCGAGACGGTCGACGTCCCCGAATCCGTCGTCGCGGAACACTACCCGGACCGCACGGACCACGAGCGCGTCAACGTCCTCGGACGGAAGCGCGGCGACGAACCCGGGCCCGACGTCCACTTCACGGGTCACTTCGACGTGGTGCCGGCGGGCGAGGACTGGACGTACGACCCATTCGACCCCGTCGTCGAGGACGGCCGCATCTACGGCCGCGGCGCCAGCGACATGAAGTCGGGCATCGCCGCGAGCCTCTTCGCTGTCGACGCGCTCGAAGCCGCCGGCGTCGACGTCCCGGGGTCTGTCACCCAGAGCATGACCGTCGACGAGGAGACTGGCGGCTTCACGGGGCTGGGGTACCTGGTCGACGAAGGCTACGTCTCCCCGGAGAACACCGACTACTGCGTGTACACGGAGTGTTTCGACTCCTCGCGCATCTGCCTGGGCCACCGCGGCGTCCTGAAGTTCCACGTGACCGCGCACGGCGAGAAAGCCCACGGCTGCATGGCACACGACGGCGAGAACGCGGTCACCGCGATGCACGACTTCCTCGGACGCGTCCACGAGTACGAATCCGACCTGCACGCGCGGCCGACCGACCTCCCGGTCACGCCACCGGAGTCCCAGCGCGCGGACATCTCCGCGACGATGATCGACGCCGGGTACTCCGAGAACGTCGTCCCCGACCGGTGCCGGGCGACCTTCTACCGCGTGCTCGTGCCCGGCGAGAGCGCCGACGACGCTCGGACGGAGATTCGCGAACTGATGGACGACGCCGAGGCGGCGACCGGCCAGGCGTTCGAGTACGAGGAGATCATGTTCGCCGAACCCGCGGTCGTCCCCGAGGACGCCGCGGTCGCCGAGGCGTTCACGGCGAACATCCTGGAGTTCTACGACGACACCACGCCCGTCGTCTCGCCGGGGTCGGACGACCAGCGGTTCGTCGTGAACGACGCCGGCATCGAGGAGTGCATCGTCTACGGGCCGGGGCTGCTCGACCAGGCGCACGTCGTCGACGAGTACGTGCCCGTCGAGGAGGTCGTGACCGCGGCGAAGGTGATGGCCGCGTCGACGGCCGACCTCCTGGGGGTGGCCGAGTGAGCCTCCCCGACCCCGAGACGGTCGTCGCTCGCGCCCGCGACACCGACCCGGACACCAGCGACGCGACCGCGAACGTCGCAATCACGGGC